>NZ_JACRWG010000006.1:0-59202 GCF_014306455.1 Catenibacterium faecis | reverse complement strand
GCGTACCCCAAGCAAAAGGCAGAGTCGAAAGACTCAACCAGACGCTCCAGTCACGATTACCAGTCGAACTAAGGCACGCTCATATCACCAATATAGAGGACGCAAATGTATTTTTAAACTCCTACATAAAAAAATACAATAATCAGTTCGCTCTACACCTTAATAGTACCAAATCGGTATATGAGAAGCAACCATCTATGGAGAAAATAAATCGTACTCTTGCAGTACTTTCAACTAGAACCATTGATAGTGGCCACTGCATTAGATTCCAGAGTAAATTCTATTTCCCCGTGACCGAAAATGGAGACAGAAGATTTTTTGCAGGAAAAACTAACTGCATGGTCATAGAGACATTTGATGGACAGCTTCTGGCAAATATCGCTGATAATCTTTATCTGATGGAAGAAGTAGCTGAACATGAACTAGTATCAAAGGAATTTGATACTCCTCAGGAGGCACCTAAGAAAGAAAAGAAAAAGTATATTCCTCCAATGGATCATCCATGGAAAAAAGCCAGTTTTGCGAATTATGCTGCAAAACAAAAGCACCGCTGTGGTGCTAATGTTTGATTATTTTTGAGACATTATCAATTTCGGTTGACACTTAGACTTCATCTTCCTGCCTGATTTCATCTAAATAAATCCTGTCATCTTCTACTATAAAGCGCCAGTATTCAATAAAGATTTCTTTATTATCCTGAGTGACTTCATTACCTTTGATCATTCTATCTCTCATCTTACCTTCTATATAAGACCAGAAGTAGTCATCACCTACTTCTACAACCATTGTTTTAAGAAGTCTGATATCAGAAAGTTCATTACGTATACCTTCATACTCCCACCAGTTAAGTTTTGTTTCCCATTGGTCATATAAAGACGGAGAAAGGCATTGTTTAAGAATATCCATATCTCTATCATTCCATGCATTCTGAATAGTGTAATAGTAATCAGCGACTACTTTGTTCATCTTCTTTTCATCAAAGGATGAGTTATTCTTTTCTGCTAGTCCTCTTTTCATATCCTTATGCATGGAGATAGCTTTATATCTACGACGATATTTTTTCATATATGAAAAACCATATGATATAAAAGAAAAAGTTATTAAACTGGCAATACGTCTTTCGGGTGTATCAACATATCTTACAGGAGAAGAAGAATGATGGGATGGAGAACCACTGCCTCCTCCACCACCTCCACTTGATCCTCCTCCCCCGCCACCCGCTCTTGCATAAACAGGGGAAATAGAAAAACATAATATACATACGATAAATAAACATCTAATTAATTTCTTCATAACTTCCTCCTAAGAGATTAGAAACATTACTAATATCATGAATAACATGATACATCCCAAAAAGCCTAAGATACATAGTAATAAGCCTAGCCACCAAATAAGTGTTCTTTCTTTTCTAGTAATAATAGAAAAGATGAGTCCTACAAAAGAAAATACAGGACCAATCAGGATGATATCTGTATAAGAATAAGGAGCGTGATTGGCACTATAGAAATAGATTAAAAATACTACGATAGATAATAAACCACAAATAAGTGGTATAGAGTTCATTTTTTTCATAGACAAAGTATATCATAAAAAAAGAATGATAAGAAATATATCTTATCACTCTTTAACAAGTCTTATTCATACTTAGCTACAATCTTATCGTATTCACCGTTCTTCTTTAGTTTAGCTAAACCTTTGTTGAACTTCTTTAATAATTCTTTGTTTTCACCTTTTAATACTGCGAAACCATAGTTTGCTGGACTTTCTTTACCACAAGGAATATCGAAGTTTAACTGACCTGTCTTAACCATATATTTTAATACTGGATAATCTTCAAAACATGCAGCTGCTTCACCAGATTTAACTTTTTCAAACATGAATGTAGATTCTTCTACTACTTCTAGTTTGAATCCATATTTATCTTTAATAGACTGAGCATATTTTAATCCTGCAGTAGATGTTTTAGCAACTACAGTTTTACCTTTTAAATCAGCATAACCTTTAATACCTGAATTTTTTGCAACACCCATTGAAACACCTGTTTCATAGTATGGATCTGAAAAATCATATTTTTGTTTTCTTTCATCATTGATTGACATACCTGCAATAACACCATCAGCTTCACCTGATTCTAGTGCTGTACATGCAGCATCAAAACCTAATGAGTTAATCTTAATCTTGAATTTCTGATCCTTGGCAATAGCTCTGATTAAGTCCATATCGACACCAACTAATTTACCAGAATCATCTTCCATTTCGAATGGAGGATATGTTTTATCAGTCGCAATAATGTAAGTCTTTTCTTCATTCTTGCTACTAGAATTTCCTCCACAACCCACTAATGAAACTGCCATTAAACCTGCTAATACAATAGCACCGAACTTCTTCATTTTCATAATCGTTTCCTCCCTTATATATCTACACTTATGTGTTGATACCTTATAATACTTTGTTTAAGAAATCTATTGTTCTTTGTTGCTGTGGATGATTGATGACATCATATGGATTACCCTGTTCTACAATATATCCACCATCCATGAATATAACTTTAGTACCTACTTCTCTCGCAAAGCCCATTTCATGAGTGACAACAACCATTGTCATACCCTGACTTGCAAGATCTTTCATTACAGCGAGTACTTCTCCAACCATTTCTGGATCGAGTGCACTAGTTGGTTCGTCAAAAAGCATAATATCAGGCTTCATTGCAAGGGCCCTCGCAATAGCAACTCTTTGTTTCTGACCACCAGATAACTGTGCTGGATAACTGTCAGCCTTATCTTTTAGACCAACACGTTCTAATAATTGATAAGCAGTTTGTTCTGCTTCTGCACTTGTCATCTTCTTAAGTTCAATAGGTGCAAGCATTATATTTTCTTTGACTGTCATATGTGGGAAAAGATTGAAATGCTGGAATACCATTCCGATGTTTTCTCTTTTCTTATTGATATCTAGTTTAGGATCTGTGATATCTTCACCATCAATAATAACACTACCACTTGTAATATCTTCTAGACGGTTTAAACATCTTAAGAATGTTGATTTACCTGATCCTGAAGGACCAATTAAACAGATAACTTCACCTTCATTAATATCTAAAGAAATGTCTTTTAAAACCTCTAAAGAACCAAAGTTCTTCTTGAGGTTTTTGACAGAGACTTTTTTATTTGCCATAAGATAACCTCTTTTCTACAACTTTTGATACCTGTGCAAGTACTGTACAGATAAATAAATAATAACAAGCCATAAAACAATAAATAACCATCATATGAGCTGACTGCGTTGCGGCAATTGTTTTACCAACGTTAGTCAATTCTGTTAGACCAATAACAGATAATAATGAAGTATCCTTAATAGAAATAATGAACTGATTGATGATTGAAGGTAACATCGTTCTTAAAGCCTGTGGTAAGACAATCTTCTTCATTGTTTTACCATAAGTTAAGCCAAGCGATCTGGCTGCTTCAATCTGTCCTTTGTCTACTGCTTCAATACCACCTCTGACGATTTCTGCCATATAAGCACCGGCATTAAGTGATAGGGCAACAGTACCAGCAGTAAAAGTACCCCCAATATTTAACCATCTAAATCCTGTAGGTCTTAACATCTGTCCCAAGCCAAAATATATAATCAATATTTGTACAAGCATTGGTGTACCACGAATGATATAAATATAAAGGTTGGCGATTGCCTTTAATATCTTCATGATCACTGACTTACTTTTTGAAGTATTGACTAATCCAACAATGATTCCAATAATAGTCGCAGCTATTAATGATATGATTGATAATTCAATAGTAATCACTATAGCCTGATTGAATCGACTGGCAAAAAATCCTAAGTTATCAAAAAATCCTTTCACATGAATCCCCCTTTTCTTTTATGTTTATAAATTACACCAATTCATAATATATGTCAAAGATTTTTTATCACCGTAAAAATAAATTATTAAATTGTACTAAAAAAAGAACAAAGTGAGACTTTGTTCCTTGATTAGGCATCAAAATGATGCTTTTTGAAATGTTTATAGTAAATAATAAAGAGTAGTGAGGTCGTAAACCAAGTGACTGGATAAGAAACAACAACACCTTTAATAGTTGGATAATGTGGTGAAATGAATGTGAGCCAGGCAATACGTAGTACACATATACCTAAGCATACTAATATCATTGGTTTAATGGATTCCCCACATCCTCTCATAGTACCTGAGAATATTTCAACACAGCAATATAAGAAATAGAATGGCATTAAGAACAGCATCAAGCTATAGCATTCTTCAATAATATGTGGATCTGATGAGAATAATCTTGTGATATAACTGCCTGTTAAACAGAGTATTGTACTGATTGAAATAGTCATAATGAAAGCCATAGCAAGGGCTGTTCTTGTACCCTTTTTAATACGGTCATGAAGATGAGCACCATAGTTCTGTCCGCTAAATGTTGTGATTGCTGCACCAATAGCCGCAATCATCATCCAGAACAAGGCATCTATTTTTACATAAACTGACCATGAAGCGATTGTTTGTGTACCAAAAGCATTGATATGACTTTGTAAGACAATGTTTGAGATACTATACATTGTAGATTGTATTCCAGCAGGAGCACCAATCATAATAATCTTCTTTAGTACAGGTAGATGAAACTTCATCTTTGATAATTTAAGCTTGTAGACTTCATTTGTACGCATTAATTGAATAGTAACAAGTATGGCACAGACTGATTGTGCAATGACTGTTGCGATAGCTGCCCCAGCAATACCTTGATGGAAGATGACTACAAAGATAAAGTCGAATATGACATTCACAATACTACATACAATTAAGTAGTAAAGTGGTCTTTTACTGTCCCCTACTGCTCTTAAGATTCCTGCACCGATGTTGTAGATTGCGCCTGGAATCATACATAAGAAGTAAAGCTGCATATAGAGAGTGGCATCATTCAATATATCATGTGGTGTACCAATAGCATCTAAACACTGATATGAGAAGAATAAGCCAAAAAGCATCATGAGTATGCCACTGACAATTGCAAGACTATAAGAAGTATGCACTGCCTGATGAATTTTCTTATTATTTTGTGCACCATAGTATTGGGCGATGACTACGGAAGCACCTGTAGATAAGCCTACATAGAAGTTAATGATTAAATTCGTTAAGTTTCCTGTTGAACCAACTGCAGCAAGTGCGCTTGTGCCTACTGTTTGTCCAACAATGATTGTATCAACAGTGTTATATAACTGTTGAAAGAAACTTCCTATAAGAATAGGAAAAAAGAAAAAAAGCAACTGTTTCCAGATAACTCCCTTAGTGAAATCTTGTGTCTGATTCATGTTATTCCCCCCTAAAAGATTAATACATGATATCATATAAAAAGAATAAAAGATATGTTATCGTTTACTCTTTTAATCAAAGAGAATTCAATTAAAATAGAAAGAGAGTTGAAGCCCATGATACTAGATATATCACAAGAAAATAAATATACAGAGACTGAAAAAGAAGTGATTGATTATTTAATGAATCACTTAGATTTATTAGATGAGTTGTCTATTAGTGATTTAGCGAAAAAGACTTATACTTCTAATGCGACTATTATTAGATTGTGCCGTAAAGCAGGTTATAGTGGATATAAAGCTTTAAAGGTAGATTTAATTAAAGAAAGAGAAGCAAATAAGTATATTGTAGAGAATGTGGATTATACGACACCTTTTCAGTTTAATGAAACAACTGAAGAGATTATGAAGAATATGTTTTCTTTGTACCAGGAGAGTATTAAACAGGTATATTCTAGTCTAGATATAGATGTACTCAAGTCTATGGCAGATGAGATTATTCATAAGAAACGTATCTTTTTGTTTAGTTATGGAGATACACAGACTACAGTGATTAATTTTACGAATAAGCTTGTAAAAGTAAATATATTCCCTACTCTTGCAACACAGTTTGGAGAAGAGAGACATATTTCTAAACGCATGAACAAGGATGATTATGCACTTATTATTAGTTATAGAGGGCAAGAAAGACTTCTAGAGTGTGTACAGACATTAACTAAGAATCATGTGAGAATTGGACTTATTACTGCGAATAAGAAGAATTCATTAATGGCTTATTGTGATGATTTGATTATGATTCCTGATTGTGAGAAAGAGAATAGAATTAGTACATTCTATTCACAATTAGCTTTTCAGTATGTGTTAAGTAATCTTTATGCGATTATTTATCATCAGGTAAATGATTGAACTTTTAGTTCAATCAATTCTATCGATAAATAAGAATAACAGAACATTTGTTTCTATACATATGAAAACTGTTTTATAGTCAGATGATCTGTGATAGAAATGAATAAGGTGACGAACGTGAATAAAGAAGATGTATTAAAGTTAGAGGAAGAATTAAGTTTTGATCATTTTGATGCAGAAGATGCATATTGTATTGGAAATGAAATAGTAAAGAAAACAACTCAACCGGTACGTATTAGAATTGTGTTAGATGGAGATATTGTATTCCAATACTTAATGCCTGGCAAAAGAGGTGTAGAGTGGTTAGATCGAAAGCAAAATACAGTGGAAAGATATCAACATAGCACTTATTATGTGTTTCTAGATCAAGAAGAAAGACATGTATATGATGAGAATGATTCTACTATTGCGATATGTGGTGGAGGTTTTCCACTTATTATAAAAGGTGAGTTACGTGGGTGTGTGATTATATCAGGACTTGCCCATGATGAAGATCACCAATTAATTATAGATGTACTAGGAGGATATAAAAATGAAGGTATTTGCAACTGATTTAGATGGTACTTTAGTTCATAATAAAAAAGTAACAGAAACAGATAGAGAGGCCATCGCAGCTTTTCAAAAAGAGAATCTATTTGGTGTCTGTACAGGAAGACCACTAAGCTGTTTATATGATGTAGAGGGTATTCCTTTCGATTTCTATATTATGTGTACAGGTGCACTATTATTAGATAAGGATAGACATGTGATTGAGGAACACCTTTTAGATAAAGAACTTGTGAGGGATATATATAATCATTATAGAGACTACTCTAACATTATTGTACAGACAGAAAGTGAATCTCATTTCTATTTTACTGATTTTATTGATTTTCCTACTTTTACTATGATTAAGGATTTTGAAGAAATCAAGGACTCAAAGTTCTATAGTATTTCTTTAGTGTTTGATACCAATGAAGAAGCAGCAACATTTGTATCAGATGTTCATGATAGATATCCTATGGTATCTGGTTATCAGAATAAAAATGTAATTGATATTGTATCAAAGGGTATTTCTAAAGGTACAGGAGTAAAGGCTATTAAGAAACATTTTAATGCGAATAAGATGCTTGGTATTGGTGATTCCTATAATGATTTACCTTTGTTCAAGGCAAGTGATTATAGTTTTACTTTCCATAGTTCTCCTGATAGTTTAAAGAAAGAAGTCAATGATGTGGTAAGTAGTGTCAGTGAAGCAATCTATAAGGCAATATAGGCAGAGAGTTAATCTCTGTCTTTTTTTGTGCACATAGTAAGATAGTTAATATGTGATACATAGTCATTACGCAAAAAAATATTTGAACACCTATAAATGTACTTTATGAGAGTCTTGCTCAAGACATTATTTTGATGAAAGTTGTATAATGTAGTTAAAGAGGAGGTAGACTATGGAACATACACCTGTTACTCAAGAATACTTAATTGATTTATATAGAAGCTTGATTATTAAACGAGATGAGTTAAAGAATAATGCTGAAGAGAATGAGAAGAAATATTATAAGATGTTTAGAGATTTGTATAAAGAATACTATGGCCTCATGATTGAGTGCATTTTCTTAAAAAAAAGAATTTCCTATTGTCAAAGATGCAATAATCTTCAAATTATGATATATAAAGAAGAAATAGATAGTTACATAGATGTTGTGAAAGAAGATTATATGCATCAGTTAGAGAATTTAAAGAATCATAAAAAGAGAATAAAGAAATCTCTTAATCATGATGGAATGAAACAAGCCAAGAAGATATTCAAGAGAATTGTCAAAAGAATAGATAAAGAACACCCTTTGTGGGAACGTTCTATCGATTCATATAGATATAACGATTTAAAAGAATTGATGAATATAGAGGCGCTGGTGGATTATGAGACACATTCTACAAGACATAATATAGATATTATCTATCTCATGATCAGAATAAATAGTATAGAAGAAGAAATTGATTTTTATATCAAACAACCATCTTATTCACCTCAAGAAAAAGAAGAGAGTCTGAAAAAGGAAATATTGAAATATAGATGTTATAGAAATGATTTAAATAAACAATATCATAGTTTTACAAAAATCATGCATGCATGTTAGGAGGAGCACTTATGAACAAGATGAGAGATATGGTTTTAGAAGCTATTAAAATGAATGGTATAGAGAACGTGGTTATGCCTTTAATGAACGAAATCTTTTTGTCTTTTACTAATATTGCAGGAACACGTTATTGCAATAACCAAGAGGCATTTAAAACACTAGAAAAGAATGTACCTCTTCTATTAGAAAGAGAAGCAGATAATAAATACGATAGTAATGCGATTAAGGTGATGACTACAGATAGAGAAAAGCTTGGGTATATTCCAAAGAGTGATAATAGTATTTATGCTAGATTAATGGATTCAGGTAAGATACTTAATGCAAGAGTGTATTCATGTTATCAGGATGATTATTATAATTGGTCTGTGTCTATTAAGATTTGTATGATGGATTTTTAGTTATTCACATAACGGAAAAGAGAATAAGTGATACATAGTCATTACATGATTATATTATGAATATAGCGATTAATTCCTTCTCTTTGAGAGAAGTCATATTGTTTATGTAATGTCTGGAAATAGTTTCTTATGTTTTCTTCTATAATAGGTTCATGAGAAAGGATTGTCCCTTCATATCCTTTTCTAGCTGATATCCAAGGATCCTGTGTATGAGTGATTGTTTCTAATACTTTAGCGCTATAGAGACCATATGTATGAATAACTAAATCAATCACATGACATTCTTCTTCACTTAATGTATTCTCTAATTCTTCAAAGAGTACAAATCGATCATCATCAATAGGATTAAAACTGAACTGCTTGAATAAATGATAAACATCAGGATAGACAGGACCATGAACCCATGCCTGTGAGTGTTCTGTAAACACAGGATGATCATATAAGGCATAAGAGGTTCCCTGAATTAAATAAAGAAGTTTTTGCAACATCAATGGTGTAACTTCATTTAATCCTTTAAACAAATAAGCAATGACCTGTCTAATCTTATCTGATAATACAAATAATTCTTGTAGATTGCTCACTGCTTCTTTTGATTTCTTATAAGAAGCTGGAGTAATCTTATTTTTATTTTTCTCTAATTTCTTATAGAAATAATCAGGAGAAAGTAAAGCTTTTTTCATAATATTGGAATACTCAAGAGAAGGCACCTGTCCATCTATATATCTTTTGATAGTCACTTCACCAAAACCAAGAACTAATGCGAGAGGTCCCTTCCCAATATCATATATCTTTAATAATCTGTTGATATTTTCGATAGTAATTAGATTTTCCTTTTCTCTATACTGTGAATCTATTTCTTTAATATTTAAATCTAGTAAACCAGGTAGAGATATTTCTTCACCACATTCATTACATACTGCGACAGTAATCAAGAAAGTATATTCTTTATCTTTAATAACTTTTCTGATTTCCTGTTTCTTCAATGTGTAGGTTGTTTCTTTTCTGCAGTTTGTACAATAAGTGTGCTTCATGTTCTTATCTCCTTTATGATATGATTTTTATTATTTCGTATCATTATTATGCTATGAGTATAATAGAAAATCATCAAAAAGATACTAAGAGTAACTAACGACTGTTATCCTGAATAGCTAAAAAGTAGAACACACAGTTCTACTTTTTTACATGCTTTCTGCCAGATGCATCTGGAATATTTAATTCTGAACGGTATTTCGCAACTGTTCTTCTAGATATTTCAATACCCTTATCTTTTAATAGATTAGTAATTTTCTGATCACTTAAAGGCTTGTTCTTATCTTCATTATCAATAACTTCTTTAATTGTTTCTTTGATAGAATCAACAGAGTTATCTTCTGTACCTTTTGGAATAAGATCACTTAGAAGAATAAAGCCTTTGTCACAATATATGTATTTATCTTTGATGGCTCTACTGATTGTAGATTCATGTACTCCAAGCAGCATTGCGATATCTTTTTGTAGTAATGGATGACAAGATCCTTGATTCATAAAGAAGTCTTGCTGGTAATCTAATAAGAAAACCGCAATATCATATATGAGATTCTTTCTTTGGTTAAGGCATTGTTGGAGCCAAGAAACTTGTCTTAATTTGGATTCTATATATTTCTTAGTTTCTTTATTCTCATCAAGAGACAAATAGTTTGTATTAATGTTTATATCCTTATAAATCACAGGATTTAATTGAACTATACCATCCTTGATTATAATATCGGGCACAGGATAATTGACTTCAAGAGAAGAACTATAGTTACTAGCTGGACGTGGATTTAATGTAAGGATAATTTGCAGTAGTTCTCTTACTTTGTTTTGTGATATACCAAGTTTCTTGGAAACAGCATGGTAGTGACTTTTAGAAAGGTCTTCTAAACATTCATCTACAAGTATTTTTGTGAGATGAATATCTTCTGTTTCTTTGAGGCGCTCTAATTGAAGAAGGAGACATTCTTTTAATGTATTAGCACCAAGTCCAGGAGGATCTAGCTTGGATAATGTATCTTTAGCTTCTAAATACTCTTTTTCATCACACTTTAGATAAGTACAGATATCATTTATTGAGAGACGTAGATATCCATTATCATCTAATAAGTCTACAAGAGATTCTACTAATTCCTTATTGTGTATATCCTTATTAATTAGCTGCCAGTGAATGACTTCTTTGAGTGTTTGTTCAGTTTTTCTAGATAAACTATCGATATCAAATTCTTTTCCTACATCAGAACTTGTTTCTATCATTTCATCAGTATCTATTAATGGATTCTCAAAAGAAATCTTCTCTATGTGGGCAAGAAGCTGCTGGACATCCATTTGTAGAATTTGATTCTTTTCAATCTGTTTCTGATATATTTGATGTTTTTGACTATGTTTAAGTTCAAGCTTCATCTAAGCCTATTGGCTCCTTAATGACTTTACTCAATAATTCATACAATATAGATAATTCATAATTATCTAAATGAATACGGTATTTCTTTTCTACATCCTGGAAAACAATTTTTGAGATACGATAGAATTCTTTTTGTGATGGATTTGTAGGTTCTTCTTCATCATCTATATCATCTGCAGTCATTAGACGTTCAAACATAAATGCGATATGCATATAGAGGTTTAATCTTATATGACCTGACATTTCCATCTTATAGTAATCCTGATAACGATGAAGAATTGTTTCTACATCTTGAATAACGACTGTAGGATTGAGGAACTGTAGTCTGCTGACAATACCTTCAATTGTAAAGAATCTTACAAATTCATTCTTTGTTGCTTCAAACTGTTCTGGTGTGACTACACTTCTTAACGCATTCCATAAGTTTTCTTCACCATGACCATCCAATATATCATAGACACTTAACCAAGGCGTAGAAATACCATCATGAAGAGGAGATGTTGTGAGAATCATAAGAGTCTGATCAAAGTTCTTATGATCATCTTCGTTAATTAAATCAAGAAGTTTCTTGTATTCCATAGTTACAAAATCAAGACCACAGTCTCCTAATGTCTTCTTCATGATTTCCTGTATCTTTTCCGCAATACCTACACCGGACATACATGAAATAATAATATTCTTATTCTTAGATAATCCTTCAAAGAACTGAACATCAAAGCTATTAATTCTTTTTGTGCTTTCTACAATCTGTTCAAATGAACCATGACCTAACATCTTTAAGCCAACATCTAATGCGATTGCGGTAGAAACGTTATTAATAATCAACAAATCACCAGATAAATTATTTTTAATCTTTGAATACATACTACTTAAAGATCCTGTATCTACAAGTAAGATGAGTCCTTTACCCTTAGCAGAATGTAAGAGATAGTTCTGTACCTTTTCGACAGTCTGATCAAGTGTTGTATCCATAGGCATATCAATACCTTCCATAATAAAGGTACCACAGGCCTGATTGACAACCTTCGCAATACTAGAAGCTGTTGTATCACCATGGGCTGCAATAAGACCATTTAATTCTAAAGATTCGCTAATATATTCATGAATAGCTAATGCAAATAAAAATGAAAGATTATCTTCTAGATGTAATTCATACTTCTTTAATTCAATAATGATGCGATTTGCAACATAGAAAGCTCTAGGGCATGATTGTTCAAAATAAGTTTTAAGTTTCCATTCCTGTTCTTTTTCAATATGCATTTCATTGAATGTTATATAAAGTAAATATAATTCTTTACCACAGGAATCATTCATTTTAACACCATAACGAATCAATATATCCTTACAGACCTGCATAAAGAAACGCTGTTCTGTTGATCTAATATAAGTAGTATTGATTTTTCTAAGTATTGCACGAAAATTCAAATAGAGCTGATCTATCTGACTCCACGATGCAGATTCTATCTTGTGAAAAAGATTCATGATTTCTGTATGGTGTTCATCATAATATTCCTGATGAATACATTCTTTAGGCTGATTCCATATAACAGATATTTCCATATTACGTTCGGCCTGGAATCCTACTGTATTAACTGGTATATCTCCTCCTGCATGAATAAGCTCTGCTTCAGAAATAAGAAGATTGTCTTCTTTACCGTGTTTGAAATAAGCTTCTGCACAGCTGACCTGAATCAAGTTTCTTAGTCTACCAATATTACCAGGGAACTTAGAGAAACAAAGCATTTTAACAGCTCCACTAGAAATAGTGAGATTCTTTTTAATCTTTTCTGCTTCTTCTTTATAGAATGTTTCAATGAGTTCTATACGTTCCTGCAAAGGACGTTCAGTAATGTTAGGAATGGTAATCTGTAATGTTATTCTTCTTCTAAATGTTTCTAATAAGACTTCTTGTGGGTTTTCTGTTGTCGCAAATATGAATCTCACATTTGAATGTCTCCATTTAGAATCACCAAGAGGTCGATATTTACCTGTATCCATAAATACAAATAGTTTTTCCTGGTTTTCAAATGATAAACGATGTACTTCATCTAAGAAAAGATAACCACCATCTGCTTCCTGTAATAAGCCTGTTTTATCAGAATCAGCCCCTGTGAAACTACCTTTCTTATAACCAAGTAATGTAGCAGAAAGAAGTTCAGGGTTATTGGCATAGTCTGCACAGTTTAATACGACAAAAGGTGCTTTTTTATCGATACTCCCTGTCTGTAATGCATGCTTATAAATGAGCTTTGCGATATAGCTTTTACCTACACCACTTTCACCAATAATAAGAATTGGAAGACCATTTGGTGGATAAGAAACAGAGGCTTTACACATTTCTACTATTTTCTTATGACTTCCTGTTGCACCAATCATAGAATCAAATACTTCTGAATCTAATTCTTCTTCGACAGGTGCATTCTGTTCTTCTTTTTCAATATACCAGTAAGTCGGTCTTGTATCTGTTTTCTTTACTTTTCCCTCATCAAAAAGCTGATTTAAATAATGCGTCACAATCTGTCTACTTAAATGTAGATTGTCTGCAATCTGAGATGTAGGAATCTTTTCAGACTCATTTAAGCATTCTTGAAGTGATATATAAACCTTATCTTTTACATCCATCATGATACCTCCTTGCTCTTAATTAATTATAACTTGAAAACTGTTAGAAAACAATTTAATGCCAACACGCATGAAAAGGAAGATATAGGGATATCTTCCTGTCTGACTATCTTGGGAGTCTTGCTCTTCTATTTGGGAATTCTTTATCGAATCCTTCTTTATGATCACAATACCAATAAGCGACTGTACAAACATCATCCTGTCTTTCATATAATGAAAGATCATCGTTACCAATCTGCTGTAATGTGACTTTGATATCTTCATCAAAGGCAATTGGATCTAAGATATGGAATCTGTATAAGCCATGGCGAGGAAGGCTGTCATTACCAAAGGCATGAACAGCATTCAGCTTACCTGTTTCAAATCTTTCTCTTGTCTTATCCTTTGTTGAATAGAATGGATACCCTAAGAATAAGTTAGAATATGGTTTCACCGAAGGTCTTCCTAGTTCATCTTTCTGATGGAATGCCCAGGCACCACCAAAGTAATCTTCTGAACCAGTTGATGAAACTGTTGGATAGTCTTCATCACCATCTAGGTAGAACTTGAATTCTCCCTCACCCCACCAATATCTTTCTAATGCAGTTAAACCAAGGTAAGTACCTACATAGTAGCCTTTACCTTTAACATCATCTAGAATGACATAGTCTTTAGCAAGCTCAGTCTGACGCTCTCTGCGCCAATAAGCATGGAAATATAAACAATTTTCAGGTAAAGCATCAACTTCAGCATAATTAATAGTATAGAAGAATGATGTAATATCTTTAGGATGTTCATTTGTCATTGTGATGACTGCTCTTTTTGCGAATGGCATTTCAAAATAGCTGTTCATCCCTCCTGTAGGATTCACAACGATTGGTAAAGAAGCAACATCACATCTTTCACCAAAACCATTACAGAAGAAATCGCCAATAGGGGCTTCTACTGCAGGTGTATCACTACCATCCCAATAGATTCTTAAGACGACATCTCTCATGACAAAGCTGCCTTTTTCAGTATTTTCACGGATTGTCATCCACATATGTCTAATAATGCCTGGACCTTTAATATCCGCAATCACTGTTTCTTCACCCATAGGTAATTTAATGCTTCCACGTCCTTTTCTTGATGGACCTAAAGCACTTGCTTCCATACATGCTTTGCCTTTTTCACCAGTTGGGTTTTCTGGTGATACAGCTCTAGAACGTTCTCCTTTATAAGTCATGATATTACTTAGTAAATTCATAATCTTCTCCTTCCTTTACTGCATGTTGATTGACAGTAATTGAATAACTATTTTTATTGGTAATGTGAATGTGCTGATCAGTTACCTTGATATCAAATCTTGATTCACCGATATGGAAATCCTCCCAGAAGAAGTTTCCAATAAATTCCTTAGGATGAATAGTTAAGTGTTTATTTGGTGCATCATAGTTAATTCCTAAGAATTCTGTAATGAACAAGATATAGAAGATACCTGATGCCCATCCACATTTACCACAACTGTTCATTCGTGTGACATCTCCAGTAGGTGACCCTACTTTATAAGGCCACCACCACCAGCTGCCATCTAAATCAGCTAGTCTTTCTAATTCTTTAAATCTGCCGTTTTCTCCACTCCAGTTTTCTACATTATCTGCACCATTCAATATTGAAATATATCCTGGGAATGTTGCACCTGACTGGTTACCCCATTTAATCCCTCTGCTCAGTTTACTATAAGTAGGATTCTCATCACTTGAACTGAATTGTCCATAGTGAGTTGTTCTGTCTCCTGCCTCATAGCCATAATATTTCAATAATGTAGTGTCTGATTCTTCACCATCATGCATTCTTAATGTGATAGTACCGTCATGATTCACATCAGTTAAGAACTGAAGTCCTTGATCAAGCATCTCTTTACGATAACACTCATCTGACATATGTTCTTTTGCATCTAGATCAAGTGACGCAATACCTTCTAGAAAAATACGATGACCATTCGTTTCTACAGTCATATATTTCTCTATATCATTTTTGATTGCCTGGGCTTCATTTTCTAGTTCAATCGCATATTCCTTCTCGTCAAAGATTTCAAGTGCAAGTCTTGATAGGGAGCGACATGCACGATATACACAAATGTTTGATCCTGTATGATATGTACCAAGGGAGTAGGCATCTGAAATCCAGATACTGTGGTATAGGTGTGGTTCACCTGGATTTCTAGAAGTAATGACTTTGTTAAGGATTTCCTTCATCTGTTTATATAAATCTTCATTATCTAGAAAGAAATGATGATCACCAAAATAATCATAATACGCACCAGAAAGTAGAATCACCGATAGAGAATTACTTAATGAATGGAAGATTCCTCCTTCAAATTTAGTACCTGGGTATTTGATACCATATTGGGCAAACCATTTTATTGTTTTTTTACATAGGTCTGGTTCGGTCATTGTATAAGGCAAGCTAGAATAATACATATCTTTATTCCATATATGAGGAGTAACGGGGTAAGTGCCCCAATTTGAACCAAGTATTTGATTATAACTATTCATGGCAAAAGCACCAGACGCCTGCTGATAGGCTCTTTCAATTAAGTACCCTGCCATTGGATCGTTATCAAAATGGACTTTACCTATGCATTGTTTATAATATTGACGTGTTTCTTCTAACCATTCATCAATACTTCTACTAAACAGTTTCTGTGTATCCTGATATGCATTAGGATCAGTGAAAGCAATCATGAATTCTTTTTGAGAATGAGGTGGTAAAGTAAATGAAATACTGTTGTGAGATTGTGTATCGCGGCATTCTATTAATACATTTCTTGTATCAGAGTATTTCTTTTTATAAAGAGAAGGGAGTTCTAAGGCTCCTTCTCTTTGCGAGTCACTTTGGTTCTCAATGATAATGGCATACATTAAACTGCTTAATCTTTCTCCATCACGAGTAATAGGTGCACAAGCAATTAAGCTGACTGTTCCCCAGGTAAAATGATGAATACTTCTTGGAAAAAGATTATCTGCAAGATCAGAGATGACATCTAAGTTATCAGATTTCAATTCAGTTTTATTACCGTTCCAGGTAATAGAGATAGAAAGATCATGTTCTTGAACAAAGTCTTTTCCTACCCAGACACCTGGTTTGCTTTCCATGTAGTAGTTGTGATGAAAGAAGGTAAGGTTTTTAATTGTGCCAAATTCATCAAGATTGGCTTGAACTTTTTGATTAGATGAATCAAATGAAAATGTATCATCTGGAAGCTTATTGCGATAATAACTGATTGCATTGTCTGTACTATAGATTCCATTCTTGATTCTTAACATATAGAATGGATTGCATTTCATTGTATTCAAAGCGACCCTCCTGTGGTATTTATTAACAAATACCTAATAGTGATAAAACGATTCCTAGTGCAACAATTCCGAAGATGATTGCGATAACGTTGACTTTCTTATTTAATAGCTTATAGCAGCCAAATGTCATTAATAATGGAACGATACCTTTAAAGATACTATCAAGAGCTGACTGAACATTCATTAATGACTGTCCCTTCATCTTGAATTCAAGAATTGTCTTAAATACGACTGTCTGGCTAGTCATAGCGCCAACCATAATTAAACCAACAATACCTGCTGCTTTTGTAAGGATTTCAATCATGCCGTTTGCATATAATTTCTCAATATACTTAGCACCTAAAGAATATCCTAAACATGCACCATAGTATCTGCATAGGAAGTTTGGTACGTTGAATAATACTAAGAAGATAATTGGAGCAAGGATGTTACCAGCATTAGCAAAACCAATAGCAAGACCTGCACAAACTACTCTCCATACACCCCAGAATAATGAGTCACCAATACCAGCTAAAGGACCCATTAAACTTGTTTTAATAGAGCCAATTGCATTAGCATCAAAGTCTGGTTTTTCACTGTTTTCTTTTTCCATTGAACCAGCAATACCCATTACAAATGATGCAAGAGGTACTGTAGTACTGAAGTAAGAGACATGTCTTGCAAGAGCTTCACGTCTTTTCTTTTCATCATTCTTATAGAAATGGTTGATGAATGGAATCATAGCATAACAGAAACCTGCACCACCCATAGTAACTGGGTTAACAGATGCATACATGGCACCTGATCTCCAGAACATCTTTCTGATTAATTTCTTTTCTTCTTTATCAATGTTATTCATTAGTTTCATGCGAAAAAGTCCTCCTCTTCACTTTCATTAGCTGATGCGCTTGCAACAGCTGGTTTAGCCATCATATCTTTTAACTGCATATCACGCTGTGCTGTTACTAATGCGATAACAACACCTAATACTGCGATAGCGATGAGTGGTAATTTTAAATAAGCCACTGCAACAAATCCAAGAATATAGTAAATACCAGTTTTCTTATCCCATAACATCTGCATTAACATAGCCATACCTACAGCAGGAAGCATGTTACCAGCAACTGTTAAACCATTCATGATTACCTTAGGAATTGACTGTAAGATTGTCTGCACTACATCAGATCCTAACCATACAGCAAAGAATGGAATTAAAGCATATAAACCATAGTGTAATACCCATAAACCAAAGTGAAGGGCTGTGATTGATTTATCTTTACCTTCTAAAGCTAGCTGTTCAAATTTTGGTGCGAATGGACCAATAACGAATGAGAAAATAAAGTTCATGAACTGAAGACCTAATACAGCAAGTGGGAATACGATTGGAATAATAGTACCAACATTTCCACCCATCTGAATTGTGAAGGCTGTAGCAAGACCTGCAGCTAGAGCTGGCTCAGCAGTACTTGAAATACCTACATTGACAACTCCCATAAAGATTGATTCTAAAGATGCTCCAACTAATAAACCTGTCTGAACATCTCCTAGCAATAAACCAGTAAGAGGTGCAACAACGATTGGTCTACTTAACATGACCATACCGAATAATTCGTGTCCTCCAACGCCTACGAATACTGCCAATGCGACGAAAAATGCGTTTAACATAATAACTCTCTCCTATCTCTTATAAATTTTTTAATACGTTTGTAGCAAGTTTCTTTTCCATTGAAGGTGTACCCTGGAAAAATGTATCTGGATATAATTCAACTAATTCTTTTAATGCTTCTAATTCTTCTTTTGTAAGCATAACTTCCTTAGTTAAAGTAATCTTTTCACCTGAAGTCATCTTTCCAGCGTTACCTAAGTTAACCATTTCAATATTCTTGTATTTCTTACATAAAGTAACAGCATCACGTACTGTTGGCACAAGAACCATTAAGCGCATCTTTTCTGATCTAGGATCATCTAAGATTGATGAAACGCCTTCTACTGATTTAATAATACATTTAATACCTTCTGGCACTGCCATCTTTAATGACATCTTCTGTAATTCGTTTGATGCTGCTTCATCACTTGCAACAACTAAACCATGAAGTTTTAGTTCCTTTGTCCAAGTCATAGCAACCTGTCCATGAATTAATCTTTCGTCAACTCTTAAACAAACAATCATTTTCTTTTCCTCTCTTTCTTATAGAAGAAAATCGTCATCGTTTTCTTCTGTGGTGTTTTTTTCAATTTCTACTAAGCATAACTGTTCTCTAGCTTCTTCAATCTTAGCCTTTAAGAACTCGTTAGTAAGTTTTTCTGGAGTCATAGTGACTTCAATAAGAACAGCTAAATTGAATCCTGATACCAAGAAAGTGTTTTCCCTTACACAATATGGAATCATCTTCTGATTTACACTTCCACCCTTAATATCAGTAAAGATAACTACTTCATCTTCCTGTGGAATCTTTGCGAAATATTCTTCAATCTGCTCATTGATAGGTTTCTGTCCATCTACATAAGCTGTAATATAGTCTACGTTATCTACATTACCGATTAAGAATTCCATTGTTGATCTTGCACCTGAAGCAAGCAAGCCATGTGTGGCTATTAAAATATGTCTCATTTTCATATCCCCCCTTACACTTATATAAGTTGCAATTGTCATGCCAACTTTTAAGTTTTCTGTTTTATATTTTCTCCTTTCTTTTTTCTTTTCACTTATATATACTGCAATTGACATGCCAACTTTTAGTATGTATTTATTAATTCTTTTATTTCTTTTTCTTCTGGCATTACTCTTAATGCACCCTTCTTAGTTGTAATCAAAGAAGCTGCTGCATTCGCAAACTGAAGCATTTCTTTTAAATTTTCTTCAGTTAAGTTATCTAAACCATGTTTAAGTACTGCATGAAGTGCACAGGCACTAAAAGTATCACCTGCACCTGTTGTTTCTATAGTGTCCTTATTTAAATAAGGTTCCATAAATACTTTATGATCACCATAGTAAGCAATACTACCGTTCGGACCAAGTGTGACATTGATGAGTTTTGCATGAGTTCTTTCTCTAATGATTTCAATTCCTTTATCATAATCATCAGTACCTGTGAGCCATTCAATCTCATTATCTGCAATCTTTAAGATATCGCACTGTTCAATACCATACCAGATCTGCTTTGCAGCTAATTCTTCACTTTCCCATAAAGGTGGTCTTAAGTTAGGGTCAAAAGAAATAATCTTGTTTTTCTTTTTTGCATAATCAACCATCGCATAAGTTGCAGATCTCATTGGTTCATCTGTCATAGATAAAGAGCCAAAATGAAAGATACGGCAGTTATCAATTAATTCATAATTCACTTCTTCTTTCTTAAGCAACATATCTGCCCCTGGCTTTCTATAAAAAGAAAAGCTTCGGTCACCTGTTTCATCATTGTCTACAAAAGCAAGTGTTGTTTTTGCATCTGGATCCATTACAAGACCTATAGAATCAATCTTTTGTTCTGAGATTGTATTCTTTAATAGTTTACCAAACTCATCATCTCCTACTTTACCAATAAAAGCAGTTTTATAACCTAATTTTCCAAGCATAGCAAGTACATTACATGGTGCACCTCCTGGATTGGCTTCATAGATACGGTTATTCTGTTCACTTAAACCATTTCTAGTGAAGTCTATTAATAGTTCACCTGTTGCTGTTACATCGTACATAGAATACCTCCATTGTTTATTCACTTATATATACTGCAATGCACGTGCCAAGTTTGAGGTATAAATAAAAAAACTCACAGTTTATGTACTGTGAGATGAAATAAAAAAAGTGACGCAACGCAGGCGTCGCATCACATAAAACATAAATGTTTTTGTCCTTCGTCAGTATTATAGATTCTTTTCATATAAATAGTCAATAACATTTATGACAACCCACTCAGAATTACCTCGTATTTGAAGCATGACATTTATGTTTCTACACATTCTAGGATACTCTTATTCTTATAGGCATATCCACTTTATATAGAGATAATAGTTTTCTGACAATTTCAGATAAAAAAAGTAGCCCAACGCAGGCGTCGGGCTACATAAAACATAAATGTTTTTGTTCCTATATGTATTATAGGCTATTTTCAAATAAATAGTCAACTATATTTTTAACAAAATCATAAATTGTGGTAAAAACATTATCACTACTGAAATATTCTTTATTTTTAATCAATCTTCCCTCTATAAAATCTTTAAGTTCAGCAAATATCTTCTTCTTGAATACTTGAATTGTACATATTTCATCAAACAAGAATAAACTTGCCACAAAATCATGAATAACAGGATTAGTCATCTTTTTCTTTCTGTTCTTTTTTGTGATAGATGGAACCGATGCTAACAATGAAATAAGACTTTTATTAACTATAATGGCCTTTTTCTTTTTATCATATAAATGTGTATATGCATAAGGTTTTCTTAAAGTATTCAACAAACAGTTATTATGCGCCGATGCATTCCTAATAAATCTCAGGGACCATATAAGATCACTGACAATCGCATTACCCTGTTCTGGATATAATGAATAATAAAATTCATATAACCTAATAAAGTCACCAAATGATATAACTTCAATCAAATTCCAAGCAGCCCAATTATTCTCATATTTATGAATCAAATCTGCACATGCTGAATTATATTTCTTTTGATTGATATGGTCTAGCATAAAAGGATATTTAGAAAACAGTTCTCGTACAACATGATAGCCATCTTCTTTTTCATTCTTGGTAAGATCATCAATTAATTTAACCTTTAAGAAATGTTCTGTATGCAATGATATTCTAATAATCAATTCTCTTAAGCACATATCTAGCTTAGATAATTCCACTAGATATGCAAATTCAAGATTAATATATTGATTCTTTGACACGTTGTATTCAAATGATTTCTCATAAGATTTTAACTTAAAATAGTACGTATTATTTTGTAGATACTCTCGTGCTTCCTCTTTACTCATAATATTGAATTGAACGTTCTTGTCTTCGAGATTTTTTCAATTGCTCATCTATAGAGTATTTAGATTTCAACACTATTACCCTCCTCATACTTTTTCAGTTATTTATTCATACTCTTCTTCAACTTCATATAAGCCTCATAAGATGGTGTAGTTCCTTGAAGATATCCACTCTCATAAGCTTCACTCTTCTTAATATCGTTTCTTTTCAAAATAGTACAAAGATTTTCTACAGTAATACCATTACTATTTCTGGTAATAAATATGCTATCATTACGATCATATTCATCCATAAGTTCTGGATAATGAGTAGAAAAGAATAAAACACCACCTTTCTTATTTAACTGACTATCCTTAAAGAAACGCATAAGAGTACTTACTATTTCCTTATTGAAATGATTTTCTATTTCATCAATCAACAAATAACCTCCTTCTCTCAATATTTCTCTTGCCATTGTGAAAGTAACTATTCCTTTAATCGTTCCTGAAGACAAGTAACGTTCTATCTCTACTATATTATTCAAAAGAATTTCTTGTTTTTCTCTAAATTTTAAGTGAATAATTGATTTTTAACTTATTTTCCGATTTAAAAAAGGAGGATTACTCCTCCTTACAATACTTCCCCATTACTACTTATTACATTCTTATACCATTCAAATGACTTCTTCTTAATTCTTCTCATATCCTTTAAGTCATCATTATCTCTATTTACATAGACAAAACCATATCTCTTCTTCATCTGTGCACGACTACTTAAGATATCAATAGGACCCCAAGACAAGTATCCTCTACAATCTACACCTTCTTCTACAGCCTTTTTCATCTCTTCAATATGTTTTCTCATATAATCAATACGATAATCATCATTTATAACACCATCTACTAACTGATCATCATATCCATAACCATTCTCTACAATATAGATAGGCATTTCATATCTATCATAGAGCTGTCTTAAAGTAATACGTAAACCAATAGGATCTATTGTCCAACCAAATTCAGACATTTCTAAATAAGGGTTCTTCTTGATGACTACATCTTCTACATTAGTCAAACTATCTTCACCATAATGACTAATAGTAGACATATAATAGCTTATCGCAAGAGCATCTGTCTTACCCTTCTTAAGTATTTCAAAGTCTCCTTCTTCTATAACTGGCATAGTCCCTTCTTGTTTCATATTTGCTAGGAAATAGCTGTTGTAATGTCCTCTCGCAAAGATATCTAGGAATACAAATGCTTCACTTTGGGCTTTCATAGATTCTAATGTATCTAATGGGTGACATGTTTCAGGATAGCTTTGTACAATAGTGGCCATACCTAAAACATAGCCTCCTTTTTGATGAATGTATTCGTTAATCAAACTATGCGCTATTAATGTATGATGCATAATTTGATGATCTAGAGTAATAGGGTTTTCTCCTTCTAAACAAACAGCCCCAAAGAACATCTTTGGTCCTTTCTGTAGTATTCCATTCTGTTCATTGAAGATAATCCAGTATTTTACTTTATGACAATAACGATCTACAATCTTCTTGCATAATTCTACAAATAGATCTACTACCTTTCTACTCGCAAAACCATTGTATTTCTCATATAAGAATACAGGCATTTCAAAGTGATAGAGTGTAGGAATAGGTTCTATCCCTCTCTTTATTAGTTCATCAATAAATTCATCATAGAAAGCAAAACCTTCTTCATTATATGTATTCTCATCACTCATAAGTCTAGACCAGTCTAAAGAGAAACGGTATGCATTAAAGCCTAACTCTTTATATAAGTCAAAGTCTTCTTTGTATCTATGATAAGCATCAATACCATTTTTAAAATCTGAAAACTTACCAGTGACTGTTAAGTCACATACTGCAGGAACTTTTCCTCCTTCAGTATATCCACCTTCACTCTGATGAGCAGTGACAGCACCACCCCATAAGAAATCTTTTCTTAACATTTTTATTTACTCCTTTATGTATATTCTTATTTAATTCTATTAAGGATATACTTGAATTTCAAGGAAGTAACACTTAAAAAGAAATAGTATATATTATTCTAACGCTCATTTAATACGTTTTAACGCTCATTATTATATTAATTTTTTGGCTTAGTTATGCGGTTTTTAACTTTCTAACGCTCATTTAACACTCACGAGTGTTAGAATAGAATATCATCATCCGTTGAATCTGGTATTTCAATTTCTAGAGTCTCTTCTCGAATTCTATAATATTCATCAACAACAGAATCAATAGATTCCCTATCTTCTGCTCTTTCATAACATTTTATAAGTTTAGCCAGTAAATCAAATGTCGTAATATCATCAACACCATATTCTCTTAAACTCGCTTCATAATTTCTTTTGGCATATTCCGATGCTTTATCATATTGTTTTCTTTCACAATATGTATCGCAAATAAATTCCGCTATCATAATACTGGTAAAATCAGCATCACCAAATATTTCTTTACATTCATTATAATCTTATATAAGTTCTTCTAATGTTTTCTTTTCTTTCATTGGTGTATCTCCTTATTCTTTTTTATTTTCTCTTATTGGTTTCATTATGTAAATAAGAATCAAACATAAGGTGTTCTCAAATTTGAACACCACTGTTATTTCAAGAATTAGTGTTCTCAAATTTGAACACCACTGTAATTTTACGTATTAGTGTTCTCAAATTTGAACATAAAATTGAATCAACCAAGATAGTATGATATAATTTATTCAGAAATGAGGTGACCATAATGATTGAAAGAAAAGAATATCTAAATCAACTACTATCCTGGAAAGATCAAAATATTATAAAAGTCCTGACTGGTATTAGACGTTGCGGAAAAAGTACAATCTTAAAACTATATCAAGAATATTTATTAGAAAACGGTATTGATCAATCGCAAATTATCTCTATCAACTTTGAAGAACTCGAATACGAAGAGTTACAAGATTATAAAAAGCTCTACCAATATATCAAAGATAGACTGGCAAAAAATAAAATGATGTATATTTTTCTCGATGAAATACAAAACGTCCCTTCTTATGAAAAAGTTGTAGATAGCCTTCATGTAAAAGAAAATATAGATATCTATATCACAGGATCAAATTCATATATTTTTTCTGGTCAGCTAGCCACTTATTTAAGTGGTCGATACATAGAAATCCCCGTTCTTCCTTTGTCTTTTAAAGAAATTTATAGTCCTCAATCAAATAAAGAAGAGGCATTTCAGAAGTATATGAAAACAGGCGGTTTTCCTTATATTAATCAAATACAATTGGATAATGAACAGATTAATATGTATCTAGAAGGAATATATAATACCGTGATTGTAAAAGATATTGAAGAGAGAATTAATAGAAAAAACAATGGAAGTGATTCGAAGAATGTAACTGATGTTGCACTACTAAAAGCTATATCTAAATACTTATCAAGTGTTGTTGGAAGCCCTGTTTCCATACGTAGTATTACTAATTATTTTAAATCAAACGAAAGAAAAACTTCACCTAATACAATCAGCAATTATATTGAAGCATTGTGTGAGTCATATCTTTATTATCCTGTTGAAGTGATGGATATATCAGGCAAGGAAGTATTAAAATCAAACAAGAAGTATTATATTGTAGATTCAGGAATTCGCAATTATATTCTTCCAAAGCAATCTTATGATTTAGGATTCACAATTGAAAATATTGTATATCTAGAACTTCTAAGAAGAAGATATATTGTAAATATTGGACGAAGTGGGCATACAGAGGTTGATTTTATTGCGAAAAGAAATGATGTCTATACTTATATACAGGTTACTGCATCACTTGTGGATGAGAATACTTTTAACAGAGAGATTCGTCCTCTAAAACTAATCGAAGACAATTATGAGAAAATAATCCTTACTTTAGATAGATATACACTTGGAAATTATGATGGTATTAAGGTAATTAATATCATAGATTGGTTATTAGAAGAATAGGCTGCAGCGATTAGATTCGCTACAGCCTATTTTTTGCTATTTGAATTCTTCTATATACTTTCTCAAGAATGGAACTACTGTATATCCTCTATTTCTAATAAAGTCCACTGCTAATTGATCAAAGAGAAAATTCTTAAATACTTCATCAAAATCTCCTTCTAACATCATAATTTTTCGAATATGACAAGAATTGATGAGAGTAAACTTCATGGAATCCTTCTTACCAACATAATAGTATAGTTTCTTAGGCTCTTCTTCATCCTTCAAAATATAAATATGTTGGAATACATTGACTACATCACTCTTTAGACATGGATTCAAAACCATTCTAAAGTTGTTTCTACAATGCCCTACAAACTCTTTTCCTAAAGAAGTTGCTAAATTAATAAGTGGTGCATCACCTGCTTTAGTTGCTTTTCTAACTATTTCTTGGTATTGATAAGTATCTTTATTCAAACTTTTTAATACACCCTCTACTTCTTCTTTATACTTTGGTTGTGATTGCATAAAAGATTCCAATAAACGAACTAAATCACCCTTCGAGATTTCTTTTTCCTTCTTATAAGCGTCTAGTCTAAAGTAAAGTTCATCCAAGTCTGGCATAACCTTCATTAAACTGTCACTAATCAAAGCTTGATAGCCTTGAGTAGAAATCAACATTTCTGGTGTATAGACTGCATCGGTATTATTCTTAAAAATAGAATCATAGCTTTGATATACGTCCAATGAATCATCCTCAACCTTATAGAATTCCATGCTGCCATCAGGAAATACTGTCAATACCAAGTATATCCTTTCTTTCTTCCTAGTCTCCTTATTATAGACTAAATCCTGCATTACATATTCTACTGTTTTATCCCATTCCCATATATATGTAGACAAGCACTTATTTGCAACATCCATCTTTACTATAAGCTCAGTCAAAATCTTATCAACTACATTTTCATTAATATCAATTTCACTACTCTTGGTAATACAGTTTTCATAAGTAAAATGCTGAGTATTCAAATCGTTTGTATGTTGATCAGGTAAATTTTCTTTCTTATAGTAATCTTGATCATGAATCAAAACTACATTAAACAGTTTATCTTGACTAAAACTTACATTTTCAATACCCCTCTCTCTTAATTTAGAAACCATCATTGCAACCATCTTTTTTGATAATACATCTTCAACACGATCAATGACATTGATTCCTAAATCATTAAATAGTTTTTCTCTATGTTCTATAGAAATAGTATTTGAATATTTCTTTAAGATATCATCGTATTTCAGTTCTAAAGGAGTGAATTGAACATAATCCTTGAGTTTATTATCAACATCTTTAAAGAATTGATACAACATTCCTTTCTTTGAATTTTCAAAAGCTTGTAAGTCTTTTATATCCAAATCCAGTGCAATGTATTTATTCTTTCTTCCATATATCCCCCTTAACACATAACATTGATCATCACTTCTGTATGAATCAACCTCGCGAAATATATAACCTTCTCCAGACTTGTAATATCGAGATAATTTACGAATCTTTTTTAATACTTTTTCATTATTCGCATAACACTTCAACAATTTAGATAATAGATTATAGGATTCCCCATTGATATTCACAACGCATTCTTGTTTACTTGAATCTAAATCACTGATAGTCACACTATATGCTGTTATAACATCTTCTTTAAAAGAATTCTGATTAAAATAGAAGCATCTACCTAAGGTATTATTAAACTTCTCGGATAGGTCTATATTTGGAAACGTATTGATAAGTAATTGACATAAATCACCTGAACTCATACTTGTATGATTACTTAAATCTATTTCTTCCACAAATACTCCTTGGCCAAAGCTATTTATATGTGATTGAAACTCTTCTAAACGCACAGTTCCTTTTTCAACTAGAATATATGCAATTCCACCTGATTTATAAATTACAGATATAACTGGAGAGAATTTATCTCCAATCTTATCCATACTTGATTTTCTTACAGTACGTTCTTTCTCGTCATCTCCTTTGTGTTCTTGATAAACCTTATAAACATCATAATCACGAATAATATTGTTGTAGTGAAGATCTAATTTCACTTTGTTTGTCTTAATCATTTTTACAGTCCTCCAAACACATTCTTATTTTATTGATTGCTTCAGGATTAGCATGAAATCCATCGTTTTCTAATAAAGCTGGAATTTCAATAATTCTATTAGATTCTATGATTTTATCCATTTCATTCTCATCAAAAATATTAATTACAATAGCCTTTTTTCCATCTACTTCATCTAGCTTATTTAGAATCTTATTAGTGATTGTGTTTGCACCATAAGATGAATATCTCCAATGTTTGAAATCGATATAAACCTTCCCACGTTTAAAATCAAAACGTTCAAATTCTTCTATACTAAGTTCCTCTAAATCAATACCTAACTCCTTCTTAATTACAAAACGACCCACAAATTCACCAAGTCTTCCTTTATAAATATTTTGATAAAGTACTGGTGAGAGTATATAATCGTTTTCTTCAAAGCTAGTTGCATAACCATGTTTAATAAATTCTTCTCTTAAACCAGGATAATTCAACATTTTAGAAAGACGCGCATTTTCTTCACTTACTTCATGCAGATTACTGGCTAACCAATCCTGCTTATTTTTATTATTTTGAATTCGTGATATTACTTCTTCCTTTGTCTGATTGAAGAAAACATCTGTATATTCAAAATCATACATCCCCATGAAATAGTATTTATTAAGAGGCGCTTCTGAATGAATATAGTATTCTCTCACAATATCATTATCCAAGTTAGAACTTGTAGGACATTGAAGACATGTTTCACCTAATTCCTTATAGAGTTCTATTTGTTTCTCTGTCCAATCTCCTGATAAGAACTCATAGATATGAAACTTACCAACACTAGAAATACGACTCGCTTCATTCTCCACATAATCATATGTAGGAACACTTTCTTGTCTTTCTTTTGCATATTCAGCAAGTTTCATTGTTTCTGGAGAAAGAATTTCATTCTCTAATATTGTCGTATCAAAATTATCCACAATATCTCTTGTCACTAAGATATAAATCATCTTGTTCTTATTAAATGATCGAGACAAACGTCCTATAGCCTGAATGATTTGTTTTGTCTTAAATAAACGAATACTTCGACATCCTCTAAGTTCTTGTGTAGAACCTCTAAGCTTTGGTTCCTTTAATTTCTGATAAGCTGCCCCAATACATTTATTGAGTGTATGATGAGTGATTTCATTATTCTCATATAGATTTTCTAATTCAATGAGGAAATGAAGTAGGTTTTCTTCTTCAAATCCAGATTCTGTATCCATCAGATTTGTGACCACATTAGTGATATCACCTAAATACATTCCATCAAAATCCTTTTTCTTATTTCTTCCATCTTCTTCATTTGCGAAATCAGTGAGATTTATTGTATCTAATCCATCTGGTAACTCATATGCCATATTTTGTCCAGCACCAATAGTTGCATATGCAGAAATCACAAAGATTTTTTCTCCTTTAGATAAACGCTCCAATATACTCTTCTTATCTTCATCAAAAGATAAACCACTCTTTAATACTTCAACACTTACATTATTCTTATTAAAGCTACATTCTTTGTTAACTATACCAAATAAATCATCAAGCACACTTTTTCTAAACTGACCTTGGTCTTTTGGTAAGGCATTATTTAAACATAAGAACGATTTAATATCAGCATGTAGAATAAAGTATCTATAAGCTTGTGCCATTCTTAAATATCTTTGTATCTGATATTTATCCTTGATTCCCTCCTTAATAAATACTTTTGTTGCTTTTGATTGAATCTTAGGGTCTTCAAATACCAATTGAATCATATCTTTTGTACTTGCATCAGTACAATTGATTACTTCTGCAATCTTTACTTTGATTTCTTCAGAATCATATTTTTGATTTAATAAAGAATATGTCTCTGCTATTCTTTGACGATCCTCTTCTTCAAGAACATGAAAGTCATCCCCTAAATTCTCTTTTAGATATCTTAATGAATAATTAGACAAAACTGAATCAATATTACATGTAGCACTCAACCCAATAACAGTTGCCTTTTTCGCAAGCATCATCAATACATACTCAGCACTCTTAAACAAATTAATATAACTGAAAAATGTATTAAAGCTATTATCTTTACTGTTAGTGAATTCAAAAGAACGAATACCACGGTTGTAATAACCATTTGTTTTCTTAAAACGATTATCTGTTTTATCCACCTTTATAGCCGGCTGAATATTGATATCATTATCAAAATATAATATGTCAGACTTAGCTAACTTAAACGTATTATAAATAGAATGAATCGCTTCTTCATCTGTAATATAGTCTTCTTCATTAGCTTCTGAATTATGCTTATCTTTCAGATCTGAAGCTAATTTAATAATATATCGCTTTGTGGAGACCAAATAACCGCTCATATCTCGAATAACAGAAAATAAACTATAAGCATCATTTAGTTTACAAGGCAAATCATGTCGACTATTTTTAATTTCAATTGTCATTTGATTATAGTTTTTATCATAATATACATATGCATTCTTTCTAGACTTATCTTCAAAGTTTGCATGGAATGTTGAATCACTCATCAAGAAATTACGACTCTTAATCTCTGAGCAGAAATAAGGAAGCTCATCATGACAATTCAATCTAATTTCTAAAGCTCTCTTTCTAATTTGATCAAACTGTTTATCTCCTTCAGGTACTAGGTCCTGTAATCTTTTAGGTGCAATATCTTTCCAATTAATAAATGGATCAGTCATACGATGAACCATAGGAATCAATTCTACTGTTGACCTTAAACTACTCTCTATAATGATATTATTGATTTCATTTTTAGTTGCATCTACTTCATCAATAAAAAGAATACTGTTATCAATAATATTTGATTCTGAGAATCTATACTTCTTCACATAAATAGGATCTATAGAAGTAAAGAATCGTTTAACAGACATACAAATGATTTTATAATCCTCTACAAACATCACAGGATATAAATCTCTTAACCAACTATACTTAGACTTAATGATTCTTTTTCTTTCGTCTTTACTGAATTTCTTAAAGTTAGGAGTCAGTAATTTCTTTCTTATATCTTTTCTAAAAGCTGAATCCGCATTTAATAGCTTATCTTGAACCACTTTAAACAAATCCGCAGCGAGTGGTGCTTTATCCGAATGTTTTTGAATATATTCATATTGATATTGATAAGATTTAAGACAGTTCTTAAGGTTCTTATAAGAATCTATCTTCTTATATTCATCAGGAATGATAGTTTCATCAAAATGATGCAGAATATTATCTATGATGCTTTCTACACGTATTACGTGAGATTTGTAATCATCCCCCAATGCCTTTTCTAAATCTTTCATTGGTAAGTTGTTGAGATTATTAGTGATGAATATAAAGTGTTGATTAAATGTTTTATAGTTGTTCTTCATCAATTGTACTGCACTATAGGACTTTGCAGAACCTGTAGGAGTATTCACAAAATACAATCCATTACTTCTTTGATCAAATATTTTTTTTAGTAAATCTTTCATTTCTATCACCTCAAACTCATTGTAAGCCATTACATTTTATGAGAATATGAGTTTTTGATATTTTTTTCAGCCCGTAATTTCATTGTATTTATCATGTTTTTTTCTTAAAATATAGTTATATAGAGCCCATAACTAGCGAGGGCTCAGGAGGAAATAGAAAAATGGAAAACATCGAAGTTACATTTTACCTTGATCCAGTGGCTCATAAGAATCTACAAAAAGATAGAAAACTATTTCATATGAGCCCTAAAGAAACTATTCTAATAAAAAGGATCATAGTGAATCATTATCCAAAATATAATCAAGAGACAAAAGAATTACACGATAGGATCAAAGACTCATTTAAAGATCAAGCAAGTCAACCATTAATTGAAGATGCTGTCTGGCAAATAACAAAATATATAAGTGAGAACTCTATTGATAAATCTATTAGCACAAAGGAAAAACGAATTAAAGATAAGATACATTTCAGGGTGAATAATAACGAAAATCAATTAGAATGCGTTCTAGACGCTTGTCCAGTTAATGTATCTAGATCAGAGTTTATTGCAAATATTATCTATTCTTACTTAAATAATCCCCAGTATGAAAGAGAGAGAATAGTATTCAAAGAGGAATTAAAACAATTAGAAGATGCCATAAAAAATAATCAAGCTATAAAAATAAAATCTAAATATGACCGAACTCATAATAGTGATTTCCAAATCATTTATCCAAAAGAAGTATGTTTTTCTAATGAAGAGCTTTTTAATTATTTACTATACAAAAAAATAATTAAAGGAAAAGAATGTGCTAGATCAATCCACTTATACAACATTGATACCATATTTACACTTCCAGAAAATTGTACATTCAGTAAAGAGCTACTTAATCGCTTTAAGCGAATGAAACGTAATGGTGCCCAATTCACTATCAATCATAATACTGAATTTAAAATACAATTTACTGAGAAAGGACTAGAACGTTACAATACTCTCAATTATCTTGAGAAACCTGTCGCATTAGATAAAAGTAATGAGAAGACTAGAATATTTTATTTTGATTGTTCTGATATGCAATTTAGGAACTACTTTGCAAATTTCTATGATGAGATGGAAGTATTAGAGCCTAAAGAGATGAGAGAACACCTATTAAGATTAGGTCAACGCATGGTGGATAAATATTCAAAAGATATCTAATTTATAAGAATGCAGGAAAAACCTGCATTCTTATTTTGACCTCTTATGTGATTTTATAAAATTCTTCTTTTCCTCTTACTTCTACAACCTTGTATAATGCCCTGATTTTCTCAATAGTTTTATTTATTTCACTCTTATCCAGCTTCTTCACCGTCCTTAAATAACATCGTATTTTAGAAGCAGCAATCACGTCATTTCCATTATTAAACTCTATAAGCTTTTTCATATCATTATCTATCGGTTTTGTTTTATTTGGAGCAGTTTTCTTTAGAGGTTCACAAAAATAATCAGTTTGTCTTTTTAATAATTGTTTACGTGTTAATGATGGCTCTCTTAGTATGACTGGATATCCATTAGACTTTAAATCCCTAATCATTTCATAATAATCAATATCATTAGATACCAGTATGACCTGCTTAGGATTATATTTACCGAACATATAACCAATATACATAGAGATTCTATTATCTACAAAGTTAGTACCTGTATGCTTAGTTTCTACTATATTAATATCATACCCTTCTAACATATCCCGATATTCTTGTGCTGGTTTTGTAGTGACAAATCCACAAAACAAATAATAAACATACTCTTTGTCTAACAAGTCTGTAGGAATAGCTTGATAGTTTTCAAAATCAACTATAACTACAACCTTAAAATCCAATTTTTTCTCTATTATTTCTGAGTGTTTCTTATTATGTGAAATAGTACTTTTTTCATACAATGTATTCATGAGTTTATCTAGTAATTCAACCATAATCATCACCCTTTCTATGTCTATTCTATTACTTTTTCTAAAATAATGTTTAGACTTATGCTATGACAATGCCTAATTACAGGTGTTAAATTATTTTTTTAATCGTAAATATTCTATTGATTTTCTACTTAATCTAGCATACAATCATATACATCAATGGCACTCGGTGCGGAAGAAAACTCACGATTTATGTCGTGGGTTTTTTCTTTGTTTTAGAACTCAAAAAAGAGATAGCTTTCGCTATCTCTCAGACCAATATTAAGTATTATGATCTTTTCTTTCTCTTAAGTAACATAGCACCTGCTACTGTCATCATAGAGATCCAGCTTGCAATTGATGTTGCATCACCTGTCTTAGCTGGTTTCTTATCCTGAGTAGGATCTTTAGGTGTATCTTTTCCTGTTTCAGGATCTTTTGGAGTTTCCTTATCTACTTCATTAAGTCCAATCACATGTACAGTAAAGTCATGACTTGCAGTCTTTCCTTCTGCATCAGTTACAGTGATAGTAACGATGACATCTGTATCCTTCTTAGGAGTAGTTACTTTACCATCTAATGAGATAATACCTTCAGGACTTACCTTAGTCATAGTAATACTATAGCCTTCTGGTACTTCAGGAAGTACAAACTGTGTCTGTCCCTTAGCAACAACTGACTGTACTTTATTACCTGCAAGTAAATCATCTAGGATATCCTGTGATGATGGTTTAGCTGGAGTTACTTCTACCTTCTTGAAGTTTGCTTTTAGCGTAGTGTTTGTAGTTGCTTCAAATGTATATGGGTTAGAAGTACTTACTTCTTTTCCATTTTCATCTGTCCAGTTTACAAATTCATAACCTTTATTTGCCTTAGCTGTTACAGTCACATTTGAACCTTCTTCATAAATACCATCTTCTTTATCCATAGAGACAGTACCCATGTTCTGATCACTATCTACTACAACTGTATACTTCTTATTTTCAACAGTTACTTTTACAACTACTTTTAAGCCATCTGGGTTTACAACACCTTCTGGTAATGTAAGAGTACCTTCTAATACATATGTACCACATTCATTAGCCTTATAAGATGCTTTATTCCATGTTACGTCTACTTCTTCTGTTTCATTATTTTCTAATGTAATAGATACTTTGTTTGGTAAATTTAATGAATCAAATGAAGTACCTTTTACTACAGTAAGATCATCTAGCTTCTGGATATTTGTAATCTTTACATCTGCTTCTGCAGACTTTTCAAACTTCGCAATTAAAGCTGTATTACCATTAACCATGAATGTGTATTCTGCTTTATCAGATACTAGATCACCATTAGGACGATACCATCCCTTAAATACATAACCTCTATTAGGTGTTGCAGTAATAGTCACAGATTTACCTGCTTTAACTTCCTGACCACCACTTACTTTACCACCTTTTTCTGCTTCTACATAAACAGTATAAGTGTTATTAGTCACTTCTTTATTCGCAATATTGAATTCAGAGATAGCTACCCAGCCATCATTAGACTCAGAAGCAACAAACTTGAATCCATAAACATTCTGTTTATCAAAAGTAAATGTTTTTTCTGACTTGTTAGCATCAAATGTTTGATCTTTCGCAACTTCTACCCATTCACCATTCTTTTCAGTCTGGATATAAAGTGAAGCTTTAGTCACCTGACCACTGTTAGAATCCTGGCGTGGTGTGAATGATACCTGGTTGATTTCATAAGCTTTATCAAATGAAATTTCTGTCCAAATACTTCCATCAGCACCCTTACCTGTACCTGGGGCACCTGATGTAGTAGGAACCTTATCTTTTGTAGCTTGTGACCAGTCTGAATGCCAGATTGTAGAAGGCTTATTGTCAAATGCCATACCGATAATACCTTCATTCTGACCGCCGTGAGCTGTTGGTGTTTCTGATTCAGCTTTACCAGTCCAAGAAGCTTTATTATAAAGATCTACTTCTGGTGCTTTTTCAGTTACTACTACGTTATCAATTACTGCAGAAACTGTTTCTGTCTTAGAACCAATTCTTTCTAATGGTAAGGCGAATGTTGAATGAGTGATATTGTCTTTCTTCACCATATCATTGTGAATAAACTTACCTTTTGCATCACATACATATTCACCATTAACATAAAGACTTGTCTTCTGCTGAGCTGTAGTGATTGCGATATTGACTTTCTTACCTACTGGTAATTCATAATCAAAATAATAGTTATAAAGTTCTCTTGTGAATCCTAACTTACCATCTTCCATGATTCTAATATCATGTGTTCCATAGTCAGCATCTGATTCAAATAGGATATCTCCTGGTTTAGCAGGTTTGTTTAGTTTAATATCAAATGATAGCTTATTACCGTTACCAAGTTCTTTAATTGGAGAAGTGACATAACTTATACCATCTTTTAATACTAATGCATTATCCTTGATTTCAGTATTCTTTCCTTCTTTTAGGTCACGTTTGTTTTCAGAACTATCCTTTAAACCATTATTGAAATCATAGCTTTCATAGTTTTCACCCTTTTTATTTTCTTTGTAATAAGGGTTTGTATTAGGTCCTGTTCCCTTATCCTGAGCCACTATAGCAAGAGCATCTGCACTGCCTTTTTCCTTACCAGTCGCAGCCCATGTCTTTTCTGCATAGAATGGTAATGCATCAAAGAAACGCCAGTATAAATCAGATTCACTTAAACCTGATGCACTCTTATCGATGTTATCACTCCATAATGCGAATGCAGCGCCTAACATCTGATCATCACCAGCAGGAACATACTTATAAGAACCACCTCTAACTCTTACTTTATTTGCTTCAAACTGATTGAAGATTCTATTTACGTTTAATAAATCTCCATAGGCATTAGCACGTCCTTTGTTTCCATTTGGAACCATGTAACCAAAGTCATCAATTGTATTAATAAGCTTATAGCCCATATCATACATTTCAATACCATCTGCCCAGTCAGCTGACCAAAGGTTCATTTCTACATTATCAATAGCTTCTCTCTTAATCTGAGTCACTGGATTATCTTTGATCCAAGTTAAACCACCCCACATACGTACTGTATTTGTTTCTTTTAGGTGAGGAACTAAATCATTAACGAATCCACGATATGCTGTATAGTTTGATAAGAATTCATCTGCACCAATATGTACAGTTGTTTCTCCATCAAATACTGGATTAGCACCTTTTGTATAATCATCAAAGATTTCTTTGATCTTATCTTTTGTTTCTTTCTTAGAGACATCAAGATGGTCAATAAGTGGTCTGTTTCCATTTAAAGGTGATACTTTATTCTGAACCATTAATTCTGGCCATACTTTAGTAAATGAAGTTGCATGAGCAGGAACATCAATTTCAGGTACTACGTTCATACCAAGTGCTCTTTCACCCTGGATGAATTCTCTGAAGTCCTTCTTAGAGATAGAATAGTCTTTTGCAGTAGGTGTTTCACCTTTATCGTTAGATAATCCTGATTCTAGACGGAATGCTTCATAGGCTTTAAATGCTTCATTTTCCTTATCACCTTTACCATATTGTTCTAAGAAGATGTAGTTATCAGATAAATGAGCCTGGAAGTCATTCATCTTATAGTAACGCATTGTTCTTGCAACTTCCTTCATCATATCCAATGAAACTGGTTTACGTGCTACATCGAATAAGAATCCACGTGTCTTGAAACGAGGATAGTCACGCATTTTACCAATCTTATAGCCTTCATTGTCTTCTTTATACATCTGAAGGATTGTCTGCATACCATACATGTTACCTGTTGTATGAACAGAAGCAACATTGATACGGTCTTTCTGGATATCCATTGTATATCCTTCATCACCTAGAAGAGTATCTGGTGCTTTTAATTCAAAGTTGAATGCATTAGCCTGAGAGACACCTTTTTTCACTGTAAGGTTAATACCTGTGAAATCTTTATAATCACGTACAAATTCATCTACAACAGCTTTTAACTTATCATCTGTATAAGTCACTGTCTTTAATGCGTTAACAGAAATCTTTTCTGTTGAGTTTGAATGCCATTCCTGGATTTCTGGAATAACAGTAGGTTTAGTATTCTTATTTACAGACTGTTCATTTATACCTTTTACAACATAGTCAACATCTGCAGTCTTCTTTTCTTTTCCAGTTTCAGTTTCTGTAACTACATAAGAGACCTTTACATTCTTATCAACTAATGGATGAACAATCTTACCATCAGCACCAATGATCTGTTCAAGGTCTGCACCATTGATTCTTACAGTAAATCCTGCTGGTACAGCTGGCATATCTAATGTATTCACACTTGCTTCAATTGTCTTACTCTGAGATTCAATAGAAGAGACAACAGAGTTTAGAGTTGCTTTTTGTGCTGTTTGTTCATTAGAATAAACTTCCATTTCAGCAATACTTACGTTATTCCATGATGGTGCTTCAGCAACAAAGTTACAAAGCTTTAATTCTTTTGCTTCAATAGGTTCATCGAACTTAACAACAACTTCGTTATTATAACCGTCACCCTTTTTTGTATTAGTAAAGCTCTTTGCAAGTTTTTCTACACCATCTTTATCTTTGTATTTAATATCAAAGCTTTTTACGTTAGATGGCGTTGGTGCTACATCTCTTTCATAGAAATGAATCTTAAGTTCCTTAACGAGAGTAAGTCTAGCAAATTTAGTATTTAACCAGATCTTAGTTGTTGGAGTTTCATAATCACTTGCCCAGCGGTTTTCTGTGCTTCCATCTTTTACTTTATCTGGACTGAGTGTATTAGTTTCACTACTTGAAGCAGTGACTGTAGCGTTTGCCATATGGTTCTTATTAGACGTAGCATCTGCCTTTTCTACAATCTTACTATAGACTTCAATTTCATTGATTCCGACATTCTTCCAGTTGATTGTACCTCCATCTGCAGAAAGTACAGTTACCTTTACTTTAGTGGCTTGATGATCTTTATCTAACTGAATGATTTCATTCTGTTTTGCCTTAGTAGTCTTTTTATAAACTTCTACATATTTCCCGTTTTCTTCTAATTCTACTTTGTAGCCTAGAATATTCTGTGCATCATCTGTTCTTTCAAAATTGATATTAATCTGACGTACTGTCTTTTCTCCACCTAGATTAATTTCAATCCATTCATTTTCTGCCTTATTCTGTGCAGTTCCCCAGCGAGTCTTCATATCACCATCTACTGCTTTGCTTGGTGATGTAGAATCTACTTCATAACTACTTGCATTAACAGTACATCCTCTAGCAAGATTTAAGTTTTCTACAGCATAGACTGGTCTTACATCAACAAATGCGGCATTCGCAATCATGACAGTAGCAACTAATCCAATAACACCTTGTTTCTTGTTCATTATCCCTTTTCCTTTCTTTTCTATATAGGACCAACAAAAAAAGACCAACGTACCCCTCTTAAAAAGAAGGTTTACTCTGGTCTTGCCTAATTCAATAGTAACAATCCTATACGTTTTTCATACAGTGAAATGATAGCGCTTACAATGTACTTATTCAAGTATTTTTTTAATTAATTGTCTTGTTTCAGGTAAATTATTTTTAAAACACTGTATTGGTAGAATATGCACTTTATCGAGGAGTATAATTATATATATAAATTATACATACAAGGAGGATTGATTAGTTATGGAATTAGGTTTAAAAGATCGTGTCGTAATCGTAACAGGAGCCGCTTCTGGTATTGGTAAAGCTATTGCTGAAGCATATGCAAAAGAAGGAGCAAAACTTGCATTAGCTGATTTAAATCTAGAAGGGTTGAATGCTTTAAAGACAGAACTAAAAGATAATGAAGTTTATGTTGAAAAAGTAGATGTTACAGACGAAAAGAACTGCAGAGATTTTATTGAAAATGTTGCTGAACATTTTGGAAAGATTGATGTTCTATGTAATAATGCAGGAACAGCTTTAATGGGTGATATTGCAACATTCCCTGAAGAAACATTCAGAAAACATGCAGAACTTATGATGTATGCACCAGTGAGATTAACTAATTTATGTATTCCTCATTTTAAGAAAAATGGCTGGGGAAGTGTTGTAAATACAGCTTCTATTTTTGGTAAACAGCCAGGAGGATTAATTAGTTATGATACTATTAAGGCTGCTGATATTATGATTACTAAAGATTATTCAAATTATTGTGCAGCATTTAATGTGAATGTAAATGCTGTGTGCCCTGGTCCTGTAGATACACCGTTATGGCATGCAGAAGGACAGTTAGGTGATCAATTAGCAAGTGCTACTGGTATGAGTCGTGATGAATCTATTGATTGGTTTGCTAAGACAAATATACCAATGGGTAGATATGCTAAACCTGAAGAAATTGCATCAGCTGCTGTATTCTTATCTAGTGAACCAGCACATTATATTACTGGTGTTGCCTTAAATGTTGACGGTGGCATGGTAAAGTGCATATAATCAACTAATAATCTATAATAACTATTGATTTTTAAACATATAATGAAAGAATATGTCTTTTTGATAATCTGAATTGATTTTTTATTAACTTTCACATAGAATGACATATGTAAATGGCACTTGGTGCGGAAGAAAACTCACGATTTATTGTCATGAGTTTTTTCTTTGAGTAGATTCTATTCATTTAAGTATTCATAGAGCACTTTGAAATATTGCTCATAATCCTGATACTCCGCTAACCCTGAAACCTGACCATCACCTGCCTCAATAATTTTCCATGAACCATCTTCTAATTCAGCATAGTCAACAGTATAATATCCACTTTCCAGATGACTGTACTTTTCTAATAATTGTTGAGGTGGTAATGGTGCATATATATTCTGCCCTGAATTTCTAGTAATAGTTGCTATTTTATTGTTTATATAAAAGACTCTATATTCATTGGTGTGGTCACCATAATACTTTAGATTAAGATATTCCTTAATACATATTCCACCCGTCAACAAATTACCACGATACTGATAAAAGACTTCCATCCATTGATCAAATTCTTCCTGTGTCGTATCTTTGTCAAAATATTTAGGAAACTCTGTACCCTTTACAGATTTAACAAAGTCTTTAACCATAAATCTACCAAAAGTATGTTTAATACTATCAATATTAATCTGAGTATGAAGAGGATATATTTCCATTTTTGCAGTATCCTGTTTTAATAGTTCATATACATTGGGGAAAATATGCATTAACTCATATTCTTTTGGAGTAGTTATTAAACGGATATTGTTTTCTAGAAGACGTTGATAAAACCTTTCATACTTTTCTGGATTCATCATATATCCTCTATATACTGCAGTTCTTTCTACTTGAGGTACATCTTTGATAACTAATTGGTCTTCCTCAAACCACTTATCATATCCAAAAAGAATTATATCAAATAGTCCTGTTGCTTTTACTGCATCATATTCAGCCTGTAAATCTTCATCTACTTTTGAAACATTAAAATAACTAGATGGGAATAAAATTAAATCAACCATATAAACCTCCTTAAAAATGTTTTACATTCGTATATATCAATATCTTATTCTAACTTTCCATATTCATTGATATATTCTTCACAGCTTCCTCTATTTATTTTGCAGCAACATTCTTGCTATCCGCATCCAATGTTTTCAGTCTTTCAAGCCATCGTACAATCGTACCATCTTTTAAGAATGCGAGTATTGTCCCATCACAAAATCTTTCTGCGCGTATAGCACCATAAATCAAGGCAACAACACATTTAGCATCTAAATCGTCAACCACTGCTGTTTCCATTGATTGCGCATTCCATTTGATGCCATTATCTTCTAGAATTTTTATATAATTATGTAATCCCATCTCTTCATGGTTATCTACAAAAGAATAGACATCATGAATGAACTGGTCTACAACTCTTGAATAGTTAACGAAAGGGAACTGAAGTGGATGTTCTGGTGTTCCATCATTCTTCTTATCAATAATCCATGTACCAAATTCTGTTCCTGTGAACTCATCTAAATATTTAGTTAAACTTTCATACATATAAATCACCTCTTAATAATCTTCATCTGTTTCATCAAACCCATCATCTACACCTTGTCTATAAGAAGGATCAGTGCGATATCTATCATGATCATAATCGCCATCATCTATTGCTGAATTATAGCCATCATTATAACCACTAGATGATTCACTTGATTCATAACTATTGTATTCCTTCTTAGGTTTTGATGGAGTGTAAGTGCTTGGTCCAGGTTTATTTAGTTCATATACTAATTCACCATCAATAGTGAGCTTATCATAATACTGTTGATTTTCTATTTCATAATTATGCTTGTCACCAGATAATTTCATTATAAATCTATCATCTTCTTGAAATAACACCATTCTTCCTTCTGATTCAAAAGGTTCACCATCCCAAAATATTTTAGATTCATTCTCATAATAATTCTTATTCCCGTTTACTTCTAATATCTTATAGAATAAGTCTTTTGCACCACGTTTAGAATCAATAGCTGATTCATAATAATCATCAACTGTATGACTTGAATAAGTGAAATCTAGTTGATATACAGGTACACCATATGCTTTATTGTATTCAGTATATGAACAACGATCTACCTTAATAGTTACATCTGGAAGATCAGTTGTTTGGATATATTCTTGTATTTCTGGTACATATTCTTTTTGGTACATTTTTTTGACTTCTGTAGTCTTAAAGCCATACTTTAGATAATTAGGTATTGGACCTTTCATGAAATCTGTAATAAGTATTATAAGCCCTAATAATATTGAAACAATGAAACTAAATAATACGAAATAAAATAATATGTTATCTTTATTGTGATTTTCTTTCATATAATTGATGTTCCCTTCTTGATGTATCTTCTTTCTATAGTTCTATTGTAGTCTATTTAAAAAAGAAATGTATTGAGTTAGTGTTCTACAGTGCCTTTTATGAGGGGTTAAAAAAATATTTTTATTTATTATAAAAGAACGGGTGTTAAACCGTTCTGGGATACATATATAAATTTAATTAATTGATCAACCCTATCGGAATTGTTGGTCAGGCCTATCGGAATACTTGGTCAACATAATCAGAAATCTATGAAAATGGTTAGATAGTCAAAAGTATCGAAATACTTGTTCAACCCAATCGGAATAAGCAATCAACTAAAGTGATTAAACACAATAAAACTAGCAACATTTCCAACAAATAAATAGTAATTATTCCATAACCTAAACATTTAAACTTTCAATTATTTGTTGATAACAAGATTCTTCTAATCGTAATGTCTCCAAGTACTGTTTAATTACTTCCTTAATCATTTCCTCAAATCCTTCTTTATCAAAATCATTATCGTCAGGACATGAGACAGTAATATCATCAATATTTATAGTTGCTCTATTCTCAACTATTATATCAATCATTGTTTGCATATCAGGTGTATCTGAAGACAATTCGACAGACACTGTTTCATTTAATCTTAACTGAATTTTTTCATTCTCCATACTTCATTAATCTCCTTTTAACTGCTTCTTTCCCACCATCTAATATTTTAGAAGCCCTTTCTAAATTATCTCCAAATTCCAATGCACCAAATGTGTAATCAAACGAGTCCTTCTTGTCATGATTAGCAATAATAACATTTTCAGCATCTGCATTTATAACTATATTGGCATCATGAGTCACTACAATTACTTGTCTTTTCAATTTCAAGTCGCCAAACCACGTTGTTAATTTATTATAAATAGTTTGATTATCAACATTATCCTCAGGTTGATCTATCAAAATCGGTCTATCAGTATCCTTATATACAAGGTACTCCATAAGAATATTAGTTTGAGTACCTGGAGATAAATCAAGTAAATCCTCATATTCACCATTTATCAAGTAAAGAATTTGAGGATGATAATCATAGTTTAAATTAAAATTTATTAATTCTTCATCAAGTTCTTCTAATGACTTACCATCTTTTAAACTTTTATTCTTTTCATAACAATAATAATTAATTGCAACTTCTAAATCAATATATTTATCAGATACATTATTTTTTAAATTATTTTTATAGAAATATTCATTAAATAGTTTTATAAGATAATCAAAAGGAGTTTCTACCTTTAATATTTTTTTTATTCTGAATGCTTTATTTTTTTCACCATCTATATCCACATAATTTTCATAGTAACTAACAAATTCTTTTTGAGCTTTAATATATGAATTAATTATATTGACTCGCTTACTATACACATATGATTTACGCTTAAATGTTTGTATAAGCAAATTCTCTACTTCTGCTTTTTCTTTATTAAGATCACTATGATTGTTTTTATATCTAAAATATTCATCTATCATTAAATTTTTAATAACATCATGATTAATTACATTCAAATTATATTCATGTGTTTTTTTAGCAACAACACTCAATAAATTGGAAACAGAATTTCTTATCTCGTCATCGTCTTGTAGCTGTTTAGGAATTAATTTAATCATTTTTTCACTAAGATTATCATAACTTCCATAAGAGATAGTCTTGTTTTTACCTTTATCTTTTTTAGCATATGAGTTTTTAAATGCATTATCAGAAACAATTATGTACTTCTTAATAAAATCGGAGATGTTTTCTAAATGTTCACATGTCTCGTAGTTTATTAAATTAGATGAAAATAAATTATAATTATCATCTTTAATTTTGTTTACATCAATATCCTCAATATCATTTAATTCATCTTCAAATTGATGTCTAATTTTATTATAATAATCGTTATTATCAAACAAATCTGCCACATAAGATTGTTTAAAATAATCAAATTGAAAATTATGTTTTTCAATTGGATTATTTGAGTAATTGTAAATTTCTACAGGAAAAGCATTTATATAACCAACTCTTTCTTGTCTTAAATCAACATTTTCCAGTCTATTGGCTATAGATGAATATTACGGAGTGGCAAGGCCACTCCATACGGTAAAATAAGTCCATACGTTACGCTAGAAAAGTCCAGTGAATCCGTTAAACAAGTCCACCATATTTAATATGAAGATTTACACCTCTTGGTTGTAAAATGGATTTGATAAGTAATAAATACTTATCAAATCTTGCAACTAGGAGGTGTTTTTATATGCGAGATGTTAAGAAGATTTTGGAAATGAGATCTCAAAATTTCAGTCAGCGAAAGATAGCTGAAGCACTTAAGGTATCAAGAGATACAGTAAGAAAAGTATCTAAAGCAGCTGATGAAAATAATATTTGTTGGTCAATGATCCAGAATCAAAATGAAATGGAAGTACAGAAACTATTATTTGGAAAGGAGACTAAACTTAATCTAATCATTAAACAACCTGATTATCAGTATATTCATAAAGAACTGTTAAGACCAGGGACAAACATCAGATTATTATGGGAAGAATATGCAGAAGATTGCAGAAATAGTAAATTCCCATTCTATCAGTACAGTTACTTCTGTGAAAAGTATCGTGATTATGTAAAGAAAAACAATCTTACAATGCATATCACACATAAGCCAGGGGATAAATTAATGGTGGATTGGAATGGAACCACCATGTGTGTATTCGATCGTTATACTGGTGAAAGTATTAAAGCGTATCTATTTGAAGCAACACTCCCATTCAGCATGCTTTGTTATGTTCAGGCTTGTCCTACTATGAAGATTGCAGACTGGATTGATTGTCATATCAATGCCTACAGCTACTTTGAAGGCGTAACAAGACTTCTGGTTCCTGATAATCTTAAGACAGGTGTCATATCCAATAAGAAATACGAGGATCCTGTTCTCAATAAGTCTTATCAGGAAATGGCTGATCATTATGATACAACTATTATTCCTGCAAGAGTCCGAAAACCGAGAGATAAAGCTGCTGTCGAAGGGTCTGTTGGTGATTGTACAATCGCTATTGTTGGTAAGCTAAGAAACAGAAAGTTCTTTTCTTTTAATGATTTAAATGCAGCTATACTAAAGGAACTGGATGTTTTCAATAATAAACCCTTCCAGAAAAGAGAAGGCTCAAGAAGATCAGTTTATCTGGATGAGGAAAAAGATTATATGCACCCTCTTCCTGAAACTCCATTTGAACTGAGTTCCTGGAAGCGTGCAAAGGTTCAACTCAATTATCATATTTCAGTTGATAAGATGAATTATTCTGTACCGCATGAATATGTAGGCAATTATGTAGATGTTAAGCTGACCAAAAGTACTGTAACTGTCTACTATAAAACGAATCAGATTTGTTCACATCAGAGACTTTATGGACGTGTAAATCAATATTCGACCAATGAAAGTCATATGCCTGAAAATCACAGAAAATTCCAGTGGAATAAGGAACGTTTTGTAAACTGGGCATTATCCATTGGTCCAGAAACAACCAGAGTTGTAGAAAGATTATTTGAACGATGCAAAGTAGAAGAACAGGCTTATAAGGGCTGTCTATCATTACTCAAATTATCTGATAAATATGGAAAAGCCAGACTTGAAGATGCGTGTAAATTGGCGTTGAAGCACATCTATCAGCCTAGCTATAAGAATATTAAAATGATTCTACAGTCAAATCAAGACATGAAAGATAGAAGTACTACAAATAATAAACACGTCTCAGATACGCTTGCATTTGTACGTGGTAAAGATTATTACGGAGGAAAAAACAATGAGTAGTCAGGATACAGTAAAAAAACTCAGACAGATGAGATTGCCTGTAATAGCTGAACAATATGAAATTCAAATCAGTGATCCAAGCTATAATCAGTTATCTTTTGAAGAAAGATTTAATGAACTGATTGATATGGAATATGAAAGCAGAGTCAATCATACAATCACAAAATATATAAAAGATGCCCATTTTTATGATTCTACAGCGAGCATAGAAGATATCAACTATAATCCAGATAGAAAACTTAATCGCTCTCAAATGGAAGAACTGGCTACAAACAACTACATAGAAAGAGGTCTCAATGTCATATTTGTAGGTGCTTCAGGATGTGGAAAGACATGGCTATCTAATGCATTAGGCGTACATGCCTGTCGCAATAGAAAGACAGTGCTATATATCAGATTGCCTGAATTATTTTCAAAATTTGAAGAAAAGAGAATTCAAGGAAAATACAGCGATTACTTAAAAAGATTAGGGAAATATGATCTGTTGATTATTGATGAATTCTTATTGAAGCCAACAAACGAATCTGAAAGAAGCGACCTTCTAGAGTTAATGGAGATTCGTTGTAATAGAAAATCAACCATTTTCTGTAGTCAATACTCCTTTGATGGATGGCATCAATTATTAGATGGAGGACCTATTGCAGACGCTATTCTAGATAGAATCATTAATAGTTCCTATCTTATTACTTTACACGGAAAATCATTACGTGAGGAATACTCAAGAATAAAACAATAAAAATGGAGAAGGCATAATAATGATAAAGAATTATTATGCCTTCTTTTAAATTAATTGTGGACTTCTAACCGTATTCAATTTTTTGGTGAGGTGGACTTGTCCAGCGTATTAAGTGGACTTCTCTACCGTAACGAGTGGTCTTCCATTAGCGGAATACTCAACAGAGTCAAGCAATATTGATTTCCCACTTCCCCTACCCCCAATGATACAATTCAATTTATTGGAAAAAAATATATCGTTTTCACCAAAAGTAACTTTACCTATTAAATTTCCATAATTTCCCGAAGCCACTTCATATCTTTTAGATAATATTCTTCTATTCTCTGAAGCAACTAATTCTAGTCCTTTAAAATTAGGTAAAGATAGAAAATATTGTGTTGGCTGATTAATATAATTAATTAATTTCGTAAAATTATTTGAATCTGAAAACGAAATTATAGAAATTTTATTATTAAGATTAAAGTTTTCTAAAAATTCTTCAGCTTTAGCAATTTGTGAGTATCCTTGTGCTTCCCAAAAGCAAAAAAATTGACCTGTATATTTATGAGCTTTATCAACAGTAATTTCTTCTGTTGTCCACTTGTTTTCTATGCCTCTTTTTCCCTGTTTGAAAGCATGAGGTGATAAAACAAATTTTATTGACTTTTCAATTAGATAACTTAATAAATCATGTACTGTGACAGTTCCTTTTTTTACGAAGTTATTATAATCATTCATAAAATCTATTTGATTTTCAAAATTATGTTTCTCTATATCAAAATAAATCAATAAATGTTTTGCATCCGGATCATCTTCAGGATCAAAAATCACATCTTGCTCTACTCCAACCAGAAAATTAGTCTTTCCATTTTGCTTTATATACTCTCTATATACTTCAATACTAATTTGATTATGATCAGTAAAAGAAAATAATTCTAAATCTGAATTAGATTCAAAAATTTCAATAATTCTTTCAATATACTTTTCCCTATTCATTTTCACAAATTCATTAGAACCTTTTGGACAATCACAAGTATGTATATGCATATCCCATATAGCACTTCTATTTTGTATGCTTTCCATAAATCTTCACCTAGCCTTTTTCGTTCATTATTTGTTCCACATAATTAATTTCATTGTCACTCAATCTAAATTTATCATATAAATATAAATCATCAATTTTCTCAGTAATCGTTAAGTCAATGCTTGGTATAAAATCAAATTTATCTTTAGATAAATTAATTGATGAAATAGATTGAAGTAAAAGGAATCTATAAAATTTAGTCTTAGCATAATCTAAATACTTTAAAGCATTCTGTTCAGTATCAGTAGCATAAATAATTAAATACGAATCTGTACAAACTTCTCCAGGCTTTAATAATTTAATAGTTGAAAGCACTGTAAACTTACCAGATTTATTAGGTTCACCAGCATGTTCACTTGTTACTTTACTTATCATTATCTTATATTTATCAATAATATTCATATTTATTTTGACATCATCGTTTTTCACATAACTAACACCTTTACTAGAATACAATTTTATATCATGATTTTTGTCTTGCATATTATTCCCTCTATAAGAAGAAGAGAATCCAAAAGGATTTCTTGAATAAACAAATTCACTAACTTTTCTATCAGATAATGAATTAACTTTATGAATAATGTCAACAGCTTCATTGTATCTTACAAAAACTGGAAACTCATTTAAAACTCGACTTGACGATGATATCTCTCCATCATGTACACTTGAAAAATCACAATTACCTAAATGCTTAGAGTCCCATAAAAAATAATTGACTCCACCGCCAATACTTATACCCGGAAAGCAATCTTTTGCATTAATAAAATCAACCATTTTTGATATATGATTATCATTTAACATTTCTAATCTATAGTTATCTAATCCTTTTCCTCCAGCAAACCATCTCGATGGAGTAATCATAGATATATATAACGGTTTCAGTTTTTTCGCAGTTTCCACAAAATAATGATATAACGGTCTCGCACTTGAACCATTACCTCCATCATTTTCTTGATATGGCGGATTACCTACTATCGCATCAAATTTCATTTTTCCAATCGTTCCTTTCTTCCAATATGTTGCACGAGAAATTTTATCAATAAAATCATTCTTTTTATTTTCCATTTGATTAATTAAATCATCAAAATAATGTGCGTTAATTTTTGCCTCAGAATACCCTGCTAAAGTTCTCTTTGTAATCTGTTTAGCCATTGGCGTTTTACAAATTACATATACATTATTTTCTAAAGTATCATTCCATAGTTGTTTCTTTAGTTCAATAGTCAACTCTTCTTCATGATACTTATTACACTTAGCACGATAGATACTATACGTAACATATAATGGATACAAGCCTGTCTTAGAATTAATTTCTAATATCTTAGAGTCTGAATTACTCAAGGTTTCGTCAGTGACTTTTCCTTGGTCAACATATCTTGGTTCCTTTAATTCATTTTCATGATTTTCATTCCAAAAATCATAACCACCTAATGTACCAGACATGTGCATGTTAACAACCCTCCAAGGAGTTAATACAGTTTCTTTATCTGGATTTTTAAAATTTGAGAATAAAGAGGCAATCTTTTTGACTCTTTCAGTAGGTTCTAAAGTATCAGCTTCTCTAGCAACATTTCTTATTTTTCTACCTGAAGCAATAAAAACATCTTCATCATAATACTTTTTAAATTGTTTAAAAATTTCTTTTGTAACCCCATCAGGCATAAACTCTTCCCATGATGATTTATCTACTTTCTCTATAAATTTATCTAAAGTGATTTCCTCATCATAAGGAACATCTGCTCCGTAAATAAGCAAAGGCATACGTATAGATATACCTCTTAAAATAGAAATGGCATTATTACGTTCTTTCTTTTTGTTCTTTAATTTCTCTAAAAATTCAAGTTCTTCTGGAGTAAGCTCCCTTTTCTTCTTATTTTTTAATTTTTCTGCTTTCTCATATTGTTCGTCTGTTAACCCTTGTTTATTAACATCTACTTCGTTTGTTTTTTCAGTAGCTTTTGATTTGCCAATAATACCTTTTAGCTGATTAAACTTTTCAATATCTAGTTCATCAAGTTTCATTAACTCATCATTGTATAATTTTGAATCATCAAATCCATTCTTTAAAACTTTATCAGCATATGCTTTCTTTAATTGTTGTAAGAGTCTATCTGTTTTATATTCCTGCATCTTAGATCCAGATATTGAAATAACTGGACAATAATTCAGGAACTTCCCTAGTATTACTCTATCGTTTGTAGTTGTTTTTCCAGCCTTAGTAGAAATAGAAACTGCCTGGGATACCATTTTTAGCGTTCTATCAGGTGCAAAGTCAAATACATAAGCCTTTTCCTTAATTTTTCCATCTTTGTTACATGGAGATTGTACACGGAAAATAGTTTGTAAATAGTTTGCTGCAGAAGTTGAATATGATCCTGCAAGAATAAAGACAGCAGTCCATTCTTTAACAGTTACCCCGGTTGTTAGTTTTCCACAAGATAAAGTAATAGTATATGTCCCATTCTTTTCAGCACTACTAATTGCATTTCTTACACTCTGTAATGCTTCAGCAGATTCTTCATCATCACTACCTGCAACATTTACAATTTCAAATTGACCACTTCCAAATACTGGATGTTTCAACATTAATTTTTTTAACGCCTTTGCTTCTTTTATACCTGGAACCATCCATAAAGAATGTTTGAATAATTCTCTATATTCTTCTTTTGAGAATGGATAATTATTTTTGGCATCTTTTTTTGTCATTAAATTTAATAAAGATAAAACATCTCGTTCATGTACAAAATCTCCTACATTTGCAGATTCTGGCATTTGAGCATAATCTACCTTATAATCACCTGTCCAAGTTCTAAAAAATTCATGGAAGTTAAATGCTTTATCTTCGTATGTAATATAGTTAGTATTATGAAGTAAATCCCCTAAATCATAAGTATAGATTCTCATTTCAGGAAGCTCATCATATGGGTTGGAATCACCAAAATTGTTCTTATCCCACTCAGATTTACTCTCCTGTTCCATAATATAATCCCATGTGTAAATAGATTTTTCATCGTACTCTTCTAAGATATTAAATGGTGTACCTGATAAAGCTAATAGTTTAGTTTCATTTGAATCATCTTTTAAAATAGCTTTGATTGTTTCATCACCTAAACTTGTTTTAGTACCTTCATGAGCTTCATCGACTATCAATAAATCCCAAATAGTATCGAATATCTCTTCGTTTTTGCTGAATTTTCCACCTACCATTGAAGAACCACGCAAGTCTTGTATAGAAGCAAAATAAACATAATGAGTATCTTTCTTATTTAATTCATCTACTGAATATCCATTTAACTTAGATCCATATAAGTATTCTGTATCATAGAAGATTTTTTTAAAATCCTCATACCACCCATCATTTACAACTGGTCTATGAGTTAAAATAAGTGTCTTTTTGAATTCACATCTTCTAATTACTTCCAATGCACTTAGAGTTTTTCCAAAACGCATCTTAGCATTCCAAAGCATACGATTGCCGTTCTTAAACTGTTTTATAGTTTTCTCAATAGCCTCTTTTTGCTCTGGTCTAAAAATTATCGGAGTGAAATTAGATGCTTTTGTGTTACTTAAGTTGGCATAACTCTTTTTAACGGCTGTAATAGCTTCTATAGCTGTAGCTTTATCGATTTGATACCATTCTTTTCCTGTTGTACCATTAATTTTTTTCTTTTTTATTCCTGAGTTTTCTAATACTCTATGTACTTCATGATCCCTAAAAGCTTTTATTTCTATACTACCATCATCTTTATGAATTTCTTTAACTGCTAGTTCAGTATGTAAAAGTATAGGTTTTATTCCTGCAGTATTAGTATATGATTTAATTCTTTTTAATGCTGCTTGATTTAACTCTCTACAATTAGGTTCCAAGTTATCAATTGTAGATTCAGTATTCAATGTTGCATCACCAATTTTAACAAGTCCTTTATGTACTTCATCTTCTATTGTAAACACATAAATCACTTTGTAATTAAAACAATTTTGAAATTCAATTTTCCCGTCGTTACTCATTATTATTCTCCTTCTACCATGCTTCTAAATTCCAGTTTTTTATTAGCTCTCCAATCTTTAACTAAACATGGTACTTGTTCTTTATCCGATGTTTCCTCATTATCCATAAAATCAAAGATAGTAAACTGCACATTTGCTTTAGGTCTTTCACTGTATGGTACTGTCATTGTAATTCCATCCATCTGCCAGATATTCCAAGAAATAATTTTTGTAATTGCCTGAAGTTGTGCTTCAGTTGGCTTATGTCCAAATCTCTGTTCCATATATTCTATAAATGTAAATAACAAATTACATCTTGCTATCAGCAAACTATCTCCTTGATACTCAAATCCATAAGTACTCTCATATGCCCTTTTGACCCACTTAAACCAATCTTCCTCAGATACTGTATTTTCATTTACTATTCTTAATTTTCTATCTAATAAACCGATACGTTCCTCAACAGGGATTTCGCAACCTGTAACAGTATCATATCTACTCACAAGATAAGGTGCTTCCCCACAACTTATTTCTAGTCTTCGAGCATCTACATATTTTCTCCAATCTTTATCTTCAGAAAAAACAATTCTTTCTGTAGTAGCCCTCCATGTCCTATCAATAACTGTATTAAATACATCTTTCTTTCCAAACCAAGCTTCATCCACCAAATTGTTCTGCTCATTACATATCCATGAAGGTGTAAATACCTCTGCTTTATCTTTAGTTCTTTTTGCTTTTTCCTCATTATCTTTAACTATTCTAGGACGAATAACATTCTGTCTATTTCCAACAATTAAACCTTTTGTTATTGGTTCTTGTGGATAGTAATCCTGTCCCAATTCAATATAATGTTCTGTTCCCCAGCAAATATTGTTACCAGTAGTTTGATCCTTTAATAATGTATTTATTATTTTTTCTGACATTTCAAGAATTTCTTGTCCCATTATATCTATCATTTATTTCTGTCCTCCAGGCTTCAACAATAATCAATATTTATTGATTTCAATTATTATTTTCTAAATCATTGTAAACAAAAAGCATAATTATATTATATCTTGTTTCAAACAATTATTCACTTTTAAGCATATCTTTACAACAAACCACTTATCCTACAATCAATAAATTCATTTACTATCCTAATATATATATTACTCTTCTTTTTAAATGTATGCATTATATAGTAGCGCTACAGCGCCTATTATTAGGCGGTCATATAAATTCTTGATCAAAAGGTTTAGCAGTTACCAATTTCATATAAAACATTACATAAATCGGAAGTCTGCTCTTAATCTTGACAAGGAATATCTGCAATAATCATAAGTTTTCTTTTATATTTTCCAAATAAATCTTTTTATAAACCATCATTTCCTTTACTCCATAAAATGTATGATCCAATATAATTTCCAATTTCATAGAATAATAATCACAGATAAATAACATTTATCAAATTCCTATATTATTCTATAGTTCCTTTTCTAAATAATACAGATATTTCTGTTCAAGGTCTTTATCCCAACACATATTCCCCACTTCATTCATACATCTTAATAGTTTAATTTTCTTCATAACCGAGAATGGTTGTTTATTATTTTTAAATCCTCTATATGTTGAATAGCTAACACCTGCCCTATCACAAATTACTCTCATATTAAAATTCTCAGATTGAACAATAAGTAATTCATCTAATGCTGAACTATCATCTGAATCATAATGTCCTTTATATGAAAAATTCCATGCTAAAGTTCTCAATTCTTTTGTCTTTATAAAATCTGAATAATCACTAAATTCCAGTTTTTCCTTTTTAACAAGCTTATACCACTCTTCATCTGTCACATCTATCTCTCTTGCGACAAGTTCCAAAAATTCGTCTTCCGAAATAATATCTTTTTGTTTTTCAAAAAAGTTGATTGCATCTAATATATTTGCTGTACTGTATGGAATATTAAAATCTACAATTTCAACAGGATCCATATCTGTAGGAAACTCCATCTCTTCATTCCACTCCGTAATTATATTTAAATCGATTTCATAAATGTATCTTGATACTTTTTCCATATTCAGTTCTCCTCTGTACACGATATTTACTTTACAGTTTAATACTAATACATTTTTGCATTACTTTCAATAGTTATAATACATTTTTGTATTATTTTTATACACTTATTATCCACATTCCTCTACTTCTCTACTCACGCAAAAAAAACCCCAAGTATGACATATTCATCCCTGGGGTTCATATTTATTCTGTTTCTACATAAATTGTTGTGAACTTACAATGTGTAAGAGGCTTAACATGAATAGTATTATCTACTACTTCAATACTATCTGCATATTCTTCTTTTAAATCTACATAATATGCTTTCTTAATATTTTGAGTAAATACTAATGTATCACTTTCTTCTTCATGGAACTGTCCATTATAAAGTCTGATAATATATCCGTCTTTATCTTCAGCTTTCTTAATTGCACTTACTACAAGTTTATTCTCTGTAGAGAATAATGAATAACTATCTTCTTTTGTACCTTCTACTTCTGGTTCTGAGAAGATTAGTCTACCATTTAAGAATTCTGAATATTCTCTTGCAACAACTGGAGTATTGTATGCTTTTGCTGTATTTGCGATATGTGCACTATTGAAATCACCCGCAAAAGTAGTGAAACCAAATAAGAAATCAAGTGGTTTCTGTAATTCAGCATCACGTGTTTCAATAATACGTTCTCCGCTCGCACGTCCTGGACGATAGATGAGATTTTCTTTACCCATAAATGAGTAAGTTCTAAATAGTGTTAAACGGATTGCATGATCATCAATAACTTCATATTCACGTACTCCCTGAGGAATTAATGCTATTCCTCTTTCACTATTACTTAAGCTTACAAAGCTCTGTGTAGGTTCAATAGAGATAGGTGGTTCTTGCCATGTAGTATCACTCTGTCGGAAGTTAACTGGCAAATCATTATTAACTTCTTCTTTTACTGTTTTTGATCTTTCTAATGCTGCATTATAAAGAGCCATTTCTTTTTCATGAACATTTTCTCTTTCAATAGCACCAAACTGCTCATCCGCAATATTTACTTTTGAAACAAGATCAGCATCAAATACAACACAAAGACGATGTGATTTACCAACATTATCTACATGTACATCAAAATCAATAACAGGTGAACCTTTTCTTAAGGATACAGACATCTTAACTGGAAGTTCAATAGAACGTTTACCTAATGCACGTTCGTCAAGATCACTTGGAATTGGTAATTTATATTCTGCATTCAATGTAGCATATAAGTCACATGCTTGAATATTGCTATCTACTAAATGATCCTTTGAATATGTTACTAAGTCCTGATGTGCTGGTGAATAGTTGAATGAATCTCCTCCATCACCATTTTCTTCAAACACTGCCTGATTCTTATAAACGTGATTATTTGTTTTATCAACAATAGTAAGAGTTCCATCTTCTTCTAAATGAATAGAATAGAATTCATTTTCTACTATTGTAGATTCTTTTAATTCCTTCTTAGAAAAATGAGAGAAATCTAAAGTATATTGAACATATCCCATTGCTGGAAGGTCTTTAGCTTCAATTGCAACAGTTGCTTCAATAACACTTTCAGGTGTATAAACCTTCTTGCTTGGATTTAATTTAATTGTTTGAGATAGAACATAATCAGTTAAATCTTTTGATTCTAGAATTGTATAATTTACATCATTGCCTTTATTATCTTTCAAAGCAAAATCTGTACCTGGAAGATAAACTTTTGCTGTTACAACTTCATCTCTGACAAATGGTAATGTATTGAACAATGTAATAGTCATATCAGCATTATTTTTAATACTAGTTGCAATAAGTCTTGTATGTAATTCTACTAAAGCATCTGCAATATCTCTCACCTGTTTATAACGCATATAAACATCTTCATTAGCAGTATCTGAAATACATGATCCGATTGAATCATGTGCTGCATTTTCAAACAATAATTTCCAGATAGTTTCCATAGGACCATGTGGATACTCATTACCTAAAGAATAAGACATTGTCATTAAAGGTTCTAAAACATGAGTTACATAATTCTGAAGCTTTGTATTTAAAGCCTTTAAATCCGAACGAGATGAGAAAATAGATTTATGTACACGACTGTGTTTACCTAAAATCAATTCTCCTTCTACTTCTTCTAATTCAGGATGTGCAGCTTTTACATCTTTAATATAATCTTCAATACAACTAATAACATATGTGTTTTCTGGATCTGCTTCCTGCTGTTTTTTTACTAAATCAACAAGATTTCTTCTAATCGGAGCCTGATCGAAGCCATTTGGAAAATAAATATTGTCTGTTGCACCAGTTCCAGCTTTGATTAAACATTCATTTTTCCAGAATTTCTTTGCATCTTCAGCATCTTCAGGAATATTACCACCGATATAGTATCCATGAGGAATCTGAGTTACAAATACTGTACTTCCATCATGTCCACGCCAGTTATAGTCTGTATGTTTGACCATATCATTCGTTACACCACGCCAGAATAATGTATCTTTAATTCCAAATGCATTATAAATCTGAGGCATATTTCCAGCCATACCAAATGAATCTGGTACATAGCCTACATTCATATATGGACCATATTTAAGGCATGTCTTCATACCATAGTACATATTACGAACAATTGATTCAGCAGAAATAACCATTAAATCACTCTGTGTATACCAAGGGCCAATAACTAATCGGTGAGCCTGTACTAATCTTTTGATTCTTGCCTCATCTTCTGGTCTCCATTTAATATAGTCATCTAACAATGAACCTTGTGCATCTAACATAAAGTACTTGAATTCAGGATCTTTTTCTAACGTATTTAGTACATCTCCTAAATCCTTCATTAAATATATTTTTGAACGTGATGTTGTGAAATACCATTCACGGTCCCAATGAAAATGTGGAACAATATGAATTTTCTTTGCCATAATCTTCTCCTTAACAAAATAAAGAAGGCATTGCCTTCTTTATTAAATTTTATTCAAATGAAATTTCTACGTCGTCTTCAGTCATAGTTTCGTCTTCTGATTCTGGATCAACGTTGAAGTTAGCAAGTAATGGAGCAACAAATGCGATGAATAATGCACCTACTAGCATACCTACTAAATAAGCCCATCCACTACCAATAGTGATGAAACCATAAATACCACCAACTGGAGGAATAGTAGCCTTAGCACCTAAAAGACATGTTACAGCAGCACCTAATGCACAACCAATCATGTTAAGTGGAACTAGACGAGACGCTTTTACTAATGTGAATGGGATAGCACCTTCAGTGATACCAACAAATCCCATTACCCAGTTACCTTTACCAGCATCTTTGAAAGAATCTGAATAGCATTTGCTCTTAATAACAGTAGAAATAGCATATGCTAGTGGTGGAATACAAATTGCACAGTTAATATAAACGTTTGGCTGATAGATTTTTTCTGCCATTAATACGTTACCAGCCATCCAAGCAGCTTTGTTGATAGGTCCACCCATATCAGAACCGATCATAGCACCTAAAATGATAGCTAAGAGAACCTGATTAGTACCTGATTTTGTCATAGTACGAATCCAAGAAATTAATGCAGTATTTAACATTGATAATGGAGTATTTAAGATAACACCCATTACAAGAGCAATAACAGCTGTAGCAAAGAATGGTGAAATAACTAATGGCATCATTGACTGGAATGATTCAGGTAAGTTAAATGTCTTTTTGCACCATCTTACAGTGTAACCAGCTAAGAAACCAGCAATAACAGCTCCTAAGAAACCTTCCTGATAATTAGAAGCGATAGCACCACCGATTAAACCAGCACCAATAGCAGGCTTTTCAGCGATAGAGTAAGCAATAAAACCAGCTAGAACTGTATTAACAAGACCGATACCAGCCCAACCTACTTGCTGAATCTGCCATAAAGTGTGATAGAATCCAGTTGCCTTAGCATATGGATCTAAGCTCTGTACGCCAGTACATAATGCGATAATTAATGGAATTGCAACGACTAAAGAAGCACCGATGATAAGTGGTAACATGTAGCCGATACCAGTCATCATATGACCTTTAGCTTCATTAAAAAACTTTTTCATAAACTTTTTCTCCTCAATATAAATTTTTTGCTATATAATGAGAGTGCGTACTCACTATATAGTATGTATTCATAGGTCTCCGCAATAGGCCTATGAATTTTTTTATCCTTTTTTTTCTTCAACAGCTTTAGCACATTTCTTTAAAACTGCTTCAGGTGCCTTAATACAAGTAGTAATATTGACACGAATAACTGGTTTACCTTCAAAACGGTCCATACCTTCAATATGCTGATCAGATGCAATTAATACAAAGTCAGCAGCCTGAGCTTCTTCTTTTGTAATAGCATTAACCTGCCCCATTGAACCCTGCTGTTCCATCTTGACATCAAAACCAATCTTCTTTCCAGCCTTTTCCAATGCTTTTGCAGCCATTGGAGTATGCGCTAAACCAGCTGGACAAGCTGAAATACCAACAACTTTCATTTTAATTTTCCTCCTCCATCATTTTTAAAATATAACGTGTTAATTCAGCCTTATCATTTGATGAAATAATTGTATCTTTAAATTCATCTTCTAATAATGCTGTTGCAAGTGAAGAAATCATCTTCAAATGCACATCACCAGCACTCTGCTTAGGTACTAGTAATGCGAAAATATATTTAACTGGCTTGTCATCTAGAGTCTGCCAATCAATACCATTTTTATTTCGTAAGAACATAACTGTTACTTTCTTAACGTTATCTGTTCTTGCATGTGGAATTGCAAATCCATCTTGCAATCCTGTTGAGAATTCTTTTTCTCTTTCAAGAAAGTCATGATATAAAGCATCTTCATCATCAGTAATATCAAGCAGTTTTGCTTTATGACTGATAAACTTAAGAATGCCATCTTTGTCTTTCTCATCAACATCTAGGAATGTTGTCTGTTCGTTTAGTAATTCGTTCATTGCTGTTCACCTCTCTTCGACAATACCTAGTATAAATAATCTTCTTCCATTTCTCAATTTATGCAATTTCCACTTCCAAAAGGAAATGTAAGTGTTACCATATTAAGCGCTTCCACTTCTAAGTGGAAATGGTTTTGGTTGTCAATTTTTAAAAAGTCGCTAATATTAATAATAAAGATAGAGAAAGGAGGATAAGTGTGAAACAAAAATCAATCAAAACGTATAAAAAAAGACAAACTTAAAAACAAGTTTGAATAATTTAGAAAAAATAGAATAGTTGAATTTTATGGTTTAGTTAATTTAGAAACGTCA
>NZ_JACRWG010000005.1:0-63470 GCF_014306455.1 Catenibacterium faecis | reverse complement strand
AGATTATGACAGGCATAAGAGAACTGAGTGAATGTATCCTCGGCATCTGAAGGCTTGTCTTTTCTTTTATATTCAAATACAGTGCGTCTGTCCGTATAAAACATTGCAGGAATGCCATGATTAACAAGAATCTGATAAAGAACCTCATAATACCCTTTAAGTGTCTCCTGACGGTCAAAATAGGCTCCTACAACCTTTCCATCTGCATCATCAATCGCAACATGCAGATGCCACACTTCTCCTTCAATCCAATGGAATGAAGATGCATCCATCTGTATCATCTCACCCGCATACTTTGATCTAGGACGTCTTGGATGTGCATCCTGTTCATCAAGCATACTGATCGATTCCTTTATCTCATTCCTAACCTTTTCAGAAGAAGTGTCTTTCAATCTTTCTTTAAGTTTTTTCTTCAAGGCTTTCTTTGTTTTTCTTCTAGCCTTTGGAGAGAGCACATCCTCAGCTCTCATCCAGTTGTTGAGTGTAGTATCACTTATCTTTATACCGAAGTCACTTTCTACAATCTCACAGAAGTGAGTGAAGTTTGCATCAGAGAAATCATTAATATAAAGAGAGATGATCTTATTCTTTATGTCCAAAGGAACTGCAGAAGCAGGCAGTCTTCCACGGTTGCCGTGCACGAAACCCTTCTTTCCCTGTTCCTTATATTTAATGATAAGTCTATTGATAGTTCTTACAGTACAGCCAAGTCTGGTAGCTGCTCTCTTCTTATTACCATTTGTTTCTACAAGCTTCTTGATTATTTTATACTTATTTTCTTCATTCATTCTCAATTCAACCTTTCTCATAATAACCTCCCCTGGAGGTTATAGTTTAACACGGCAAGTTGATATTGTCCCAATTGGGACAATATCAACTTGGATACATTAAGACATTATCATATTGGAATCAGAGAGTGCATATATGGGCATTAATGGATACTTTACTTTATACTATTATTTATGATATAATGATGTCCGATTAGAAAGGATGATATAAAGTTATGATTAATGCAACTGATTTAAGACCAGGAGTAACATTTGAATATGATGGCAATCTTTATGTATGTTTAGATTATAGCCACAACAAGACAGCACGTGCTGCTGCAAACATTCGTGTTAAGATGAAGAACATGAGAACAGGAACTACTACTGAAATGACTTTTGGTAGTAATGCAAAGGTAAAGAAGGCTCAGGTAGAAAAGAGCAAAATGCAGTATTTATATGACAATGGTGGTATGTTAGTATTCATGGATAATGAAACATATGACCAGGTTGAAATTCCTGCAGACCGCTTAGAATGGGAAATCAACTTCATGAAACCTTCTGATAATGTAGAAGTAACAAGCTATGAAGGTGAAATTTTAGGTGTCGCATTACCAGTCAATGTACCATTCAAGGTTATTGAAACTGAAGCAGCAGTTAAAGGTGATACTGCAACAGGTGCAACTAAGTATGCAACTATTGAAACAGGTTACCAGATCAAAGTACCTTTATTTATTGAAGAAGGCGAAGTTGTTGTTGTAAATACAGTTGAAGGTAAATATACAGGAAGAGCTTAATCTCTTCCTTTTTTTATAGGGGATATTGTATCAATACTTGTAATTATCCCTGTTTTCTTATAAAATATAAGGTAAAGAAAGAAGAGGTAATAGTATGGCACGTAATGAATATTATACATATAAGGATAGCCCAATTAATGGCGATATCATGATGAGTGTTCAAGTTTTTGATATTATCACTAAGCAGGTAGCTGCTGAAGATAAGGATATTAAGCTTGATACATCAAAAGGTTTTTCTGTAACAGGTACTAAGAATCTTGTGAACTGTACAATTAAAGATAATGAAGTTTATATTACAGTTCATGTTCGTATTAAATACGGTACAAACATTACAGCCAAGACAAAAGAATTACAGAAGAAAATTGCTTCTGGAATTAAAGAAATGGCTGCTGTGACAGTAAAGAGTGTTGATGTTGTAGTAGAAGCTATTGATTTCTAAAAGCAAGTCTAACTTGCTTTTATTTTTTTTGAAGAAGCAAAAAGATGTAAAATCTTTTATAAAAAGTGTTGATGTGTTAAAATGAATGAGTATTATGGAGGTCCTTTAAAATGGAAAAAACAATTAGACAAATCGCTAGAGAAAAAGCAGTTATTGCAGTATATCAATGGTTAACAGTTGATGCATCTAAAGAAGAACTTAAGGAATATGTTCATGCTGATGAAGCATTACTTGAAGGTAGATCAGCAGAACAGTTCTGTTATTGGTTGATTGATACAGTTATGGAAAATAAGAGTTCTTATGAAACTTTATTGAATACTAAATTAAAGAGAGGCTGGTCTTTTGATCGTTTAAATAAGATGGAACAGGCTATTCTTCTTGTTGCAACATGTGAATTATTAGAATCAGAATTAGATAAGAGTATTGTAATTAATGAAGCAGTTATTAATGCAAAAGAATATTGTGATGAAGATTCTTATAAATTTATTAATGGTGTTTTAACTGCAATTGAATAATGGAAAGACAATATGTAAGCGTACATGCTTTAAATCGTTATATTAAAGCTGTACTGGATAATGATATGCAGCTTCGGACTGTATATATTCGTGGCGAGATATCTAATTATCGTCCACATCCATCAGGTCATATGTATTTTACTTTAAAGGATGATCAGACAGAATCATCCATTAGTGCAATTATGTTTGCATCACAGGCACGTTATTTAAAGTTTAGACTAAGAGATGGTATGAAGGTATTTATCACAGCACAGGTTTCTGTATTTGAAAGAGCAGGAAGATATCAGCTTTATGTAAGAAGTATGCAGGAAGATGGTTTAGGTAATCTTTATCTTCGCTTCAATGAGTTAAAGAAGACCTTAGAAAGAGAAGGTCTCTTTAATACTATGCATAAAAAGGCTATACCTGTTATGCCTGAACGTTTAGCTATTCTTTCAGCTAAACAAGGGGCTGCCTTGCAGGATGTGTTACGTATACTCCATCAACGTTATCCATTAGTTAGACGAGATATTTATCCTGTACCAGTGCAGGGAAGAGATGCTTATAAGTATATTGTAGAGACATTAAGACAGGTTGATCAATTGGGCTATTCTACTATTCTTCTTGTAAGAGGTGGAGGTTCTATTGAAGATCTATGGAATTTTAATGAAGAGGCACTCGCACGTTGTATTTATGATTTAAAAACACCTATTATTACAGGTGTAGGACATGAGACAGATTTTACATTAGTGGATTATGTTAGTGATTTACGTGCACCTACGCCTACTGCAGCTGCAGTAGCTGCAGTACCTTCTCAAAAGGAACTTTTAAGTCATCTCGAAAATAAGATTATGCAATTATCGAATGTCATGACAAAGACTATTTATCTAGAAAAACAAAAACTAGAAAAGTATACACATTCCTATGTTTTTACCGATCCTTCTAGAATATTCGAAACGAAATTCATGAAATTGGATAATGTTCATCTTAAGCTGAATAATTATAAAATTAGAATTAAACAAAAATCACATTATGAAATGCATAAAAAAGTAATTCAACTCAATACGTTGATTAAACAGAAACAATTGATTGAGACAAAGAATATCAGTAATAAACAGGAATTACTTAAAAATTGTTTTGAGAATTATTTGAAAAATAAAAAGACTTCTTTCTCTTATTGTATTGAAAAACTTGATTTATTAAGTCCTTTAAAAACATTACAAAGAGGTTATATCATTTCTAAAAAGAATGATGCAATCATTAAGAGTGTGAAAGATCTTCATACAGATGATACAATTACACTTGTTTATGCAGATGGTGAAAAAGAAGTCATAGTGAAGTAGGTGATGATATGGCAGAAAAGACATATGAAGAAGCAATGGCACGTTTAGATGAAATCATTGATTTATTAGAAAACAATGAAGCGTCCTTAGATGAGAGTTTAGATCTTTATAAAGAAGGCGTGTCACTCGCTGCATTTTGTGATACAAAATTAAAAGATGTAGATCAAGAAGTAACTAAAATTTTTGAGGAAAATCAGTTAAAAGATTATCTAGGTGATGATGATGAATAATATGATTGAAGAAGTGAATGAACGATTAAAAGAAATCTTATCTCAATATCGTCCAGGTTTAGTAAAAGAAGCAATGACTTATTCTGTGATGGCTGGCGGTAAGAGATTAAGACCTCTTCTCTTTATTCAGACATTAAGAGCATATAATGTGGATTATCATAAATATATAGATATTGCATGTGCTATCGAAATGATACATACATATTCTTTGATTCATGATGACCTTCCAGGAATGGATAATGATGATTTGAGACGTGGTAAACCAACATGTCATAAACAATTTGATGAAGCCACTGCCATTTTAGCAGGCGATGCTTTATTGAATGAATCTATGAATGTGATTTTAAGAATGGATTTAAATGATGCACTTAAACTCAAGGTATTAGGTTCTTTATATCAGGCATCTGGACTAGGTGGAATGATTTATGGTCAGCAGCAGGATATGTACTTTGAATCGCATAAGGCATCTCTTGAAGAATTACAGGCTATTCATCATGATAAGACAGGCGCACTCATTTCTGTACCAATGAAGATTGCTGGACTTATTGCGAAAGAAGAAGACGCAAACGCTTTAGAAGATATTGGTTTCAAGCTTGGTCTTGCATTCCAGATTCAAGATGATATTCTAGATGTCACAAGTACAACTGAAACATTGGGCAAAAGAGTAGGTAGTGATATTACAAATCATAAGTCTACATATGTTTCATTACTTGGTTTAGAAGAATCACAAAAGCGTGTAGAAGATTTATTTGAAGAATGTTTAGCTGATGTGTATGGTTTACAGCTTAACCATGGATTGATGATTGAATTATTCCAAATTATTATGAAAAGAGTGAATTAAATGGAAATTAAGAAGATTGAGAATCCTCGATTCTTGAAACAATTGAATATTACAGAATTAAATCAATTATCACAGGACATAAGGGATTTTTTAATCGAAAACATTTCTCAGACTGGCGGTCATTTCTCTAGTAATCTAGGTATTGTGGAATTGACTGTTGCTCTTCATTATGTATTTGATTCACCTGATGATAAATTTCTTTTTGACGTCGGACATCAGTCTTATGCTCATAAGATTTTGACTGGTAGAGCATCTCAGTTTCCTATGTTAAAGAAATATGGTGGATTATGTGGCTTCCAGAATCGTCAGGAAAGCATTTATGATCCTTGGGAAGCAGGTCATTCTTCTACAACTATATCAGGGGCAACAGGTCTGGCTCTTGCCCGAGATCTTAAAAAAGAAAAATTTGAAGTAGTAAGCGTGATTGGTGATGCCGCTTTAATGAGTGGAGAATCTTTAGAAGCACTCAATTTCCTTGGTGGTATAGATACAAAGGTTATTGTGATACTAAATGATAATAATATGTCTATTTCACGTAATGTAGGTGGATTATCTAATTTTTTATCTGATGTTAGAATGTCATATCAATATAACCAAGCTAAAAATAATTATACTGAAATCCTTTCACAATCTCCTATGGGACAGAAAATATTTGATGTTACTAAGAAGGTTAAGGATAAGGTAAAAAAGAAAATTTTACTTGATACACCATTTTCACAATTTGATTTGGATTATATTGGTCCAATTGATGGACATAATATAGCTGAATTGATTCGTGCTCTAGAGACAGTAAAGAGTTTAGACCATAGTGTTGTACTCCATGTCCTTACTAAAAAAGGAAAGGGATATAAACCAGCAGAAAAGGATCATTCAGGTGTTTATCATAGTGTTGCACCTTTTGATATATCTAAAGGTGTGCAAAAAGTTGTTGATGATGAAAAACATTCATGGAGTCAATCAGTAAGTGATCATATTGAGTATTTGATGAGTAAGAATGATGATATATGTGTGATAACTCCTGCAATGATTACAGGAAGCTGTTTACAGAATATCTTTAAAAAGTATCCTGAGCGATCATTTGATGTGGGTATTGCAGAAGAACATGCGATGACTCTTGCAGCAGGTCTTTCCCAAGGAGGAGAATTTCCGTTCCTAAGTGTTTATTCTTCTTTCTTTCAGCGTGCTTATGATCAATTGAATCATGATATTGCGAGAATGCATCTTCCATGTCTTATTGGAATTGATCGTGCCGGGCTTGTAGGTGGTGATGGTGCAACACATCATGGTGTATTTGATATTGGTTTGATTGCACCTATTCCAGGAGTAGTTATCATGGCGCCTAAAGATGAAGTAGAAGCGCAGAAACTTATCAATACAGCATATTACAACAAAGATTATCCGTATGTGATGCGTTATTCTAAAAATAAAGTCCTTAATACCCATCAACATACTGATGATACTATAAAACTAGGTCAGTGGGAATTAATCAAAGAAGCAAATGATGCAATGATTAATGTAGTGACCTATGGCGATAATGTGAATGCTGTAGTAGAAATGGCAGAAGCAGATCATCTACCTATTAATATTATTAATGCACGATTCATTAAGCCGGTAGATACAGAAATGTTGGAAAGAATAAGTGATAAACCAATTATTGTTTATGAAACAGATCTTATCAATGGGTCTTTAGGCAGTATCATGAGTTTATATTATGAAAAGAATCATATAGATGTTGATATGAGTTTTATAGGTATTGAAGATCACTATGTCACTTTTGGAGATAATGAATCCTTATATAAACAGGAACATATTTCGTTGAATGATTTGAAAAATAAAATTGAGGAAATAAAACATGAAAAAAGAAAGAATTGATATTTTATGTGTCCAGCAGGGGTTGTTTGAGTCTAGAAATCAGGCTCAAAGAGCCATTATGGCGGGCATTGTAAGAGATGAAAATGATTATATTGATAAACCAGGAACAAAGATTCCAGTTGATACAAAACTTTTTGTCAAGGGCGAAAAATTAAAATATGTATCACGTGGTGGTTTGAAACTTGAAAAAGCGATTGAACTATACAATTTAGATCTTACAGATGTCATTATGATTGATATTGGTTCATCTACTGGAGGCTTTACTGATTGTGCGCTTCAGCATGGGGCAAAGAAGGTTTATGCTGTAGATGTAGGAACCAATCAGCTTGTATGGAAACTTCGTAATGATGAACGTGTAGAAGTCATGGAACAATATAATTTCCGTTATGCTAAGCTTGATGATTTTAAGTACGGCATGCCTACATTTGCTTCTATTGATGTTTCTTTTATTTCTTTAAGACATATGTTCAATGCATTAAAGAATGTGATTGCGCCTGATGGTGTAATCGTATCTTTAATCAAGCCTCAATTTGAAGCAGGTAAAGATGATGTTGGAAAACATGGTATTGTAAAGGATCCAAAGGTCCATAGAAGAGTTATTGAAGAAGTTATTGGATATGCAAATGATAATGGCTTCTCTTTAAAAGGTTTAACATTCTCACCTATTACTGGTGGGGAAGGTAATATTGAATTCTTAGGTTATTTTGTAAATGATCATCAAGAGAATTCAATTTATTGTATTGATGATGTTGTAAGTGAAGCACATAAACATTTTAATGAAAGTAGGTGATTTTAAATGTTGAAAAGTCTATTTATCTCTTCTTTTGTCATTATCGATCAAACAACCGTTGACTTTGATGAAGGCATGACAGCCTTAACAGGTGAAACAGGTGCAGGTAAATCTATTATTATTAATGCGCTCGAACAATTATGTGGCGCACGAGCATCTTCTTCACTTGTAAGAAAAGGCTCTAAGAAAGCAGTCATTGAAGGTGTTTTTGATATGAATGATTCAATTCAGAAGATTCTAGACGAATTGAATATAGACGGTGATGATGATCTTATTATCACAAAAGAGATATTAGACAATGGACGTTCAACAATTAAAATCAATTATCGCACTGTCACAAATAGTGCTTTAAAACAAGTGGCTCCCTACTTATTAGATATTCATTCACAATATCAAACACAAGAAATCTTTAATGTAAAAAATCATTTAAAGATATTGCAGTCATTTATGAATCACCAGGATGACTCATTACTATCTGAATATCATAAATACTACTTTGAATATAAGAAAATTTCACAGAAGCTCAAGAAACTTGAACAAGAGGATCTGAGTGATGAAAGAATAGAATATTATCAGAAACAGTATGATGAACTAAAGGATTTTGAATATACAGATGAAATAATTGATCAGCTTGAAGAAGAACTCAGAATGATGAAAAACTATGAATCCATGCATAAATATATGACTGAGTTTGATGAAGCTATGTCTGACAAGCAAGGTGCATTAAATCAAATAAATGATGCATTAGGTGCACTTGGTCATATGAGTAATACAGAATCTTTTAATGAATTATATGATGAATTCTATAATCAATATTATAGTATGCAGGATCTTGTAGATCGCATAGAAACAGCGTTTGATTCTATTGATTTTGATGAATATCGTTTCAATGAACTTCAGGAAGAACTTTTTACTATTCATCGCCTGCAAAGAAAGTATGGATACTCAGTAGATGATATCTATCAGGCACAGACAGAATTAAAAGAAAAGCTAGATGCTGCGTTGAATCGTGAAGATGTACTTGCTGATTTAAATAAACAAAAAGATCAAGCTTATCATGAAGCATATCAGATTGCGTCAAAACTAACATCGTTAAGAGAAGAACAGGGACTCATTTTTGTTGATACACTAGAAAAAGAATTAAAAGATCTTTATCTACCTGATGCAAAACTAAAGGTAGATATAAAGGAATGCAGTCTTAGTGATACTGGAAAAGACGACATTACGTTTATGGTTTCTATGAATAAAGGACAGGCTTTTACTCCTTTAAATGAAACAGCAAGTGGTGGTGAAATATCACGTTTGATGTTAGCCATTAAAACAATTACTATGAATCAAAACCATATGAATACAGTTGTTTTTGACGAAATTGATACAGGTGTGAGTGGTAAAGTTGCTGATGCAATTGGATTAAAGATGCATTCTATTTCATTAAACAATCAAGTATTATGTATTACACATTTGCCTCAAGTGGCCATTCATGCTGATCATCATTATGCGATTAAGAAATCATCTCATGATGAAGAAACATATTCAACGCTTGCAGTATTAAATGAAGATGAAAGAATAGAAGAAATTGCGAAGATGCTTTCTGGTGATGTGATTACTCCAGAAGCAATCGATAATGCGAAAAGATTATTACAGGGATGAGCATATAACACATATGCTCATTTTTTAGGAGGATAGGTATGCGTATTATATTTCATATTGATATGAATGCATTTTATGCAAATTGTGAGATTTCTCAGCATCCAGAATTAAAAGGAAAACCTATTGTCATTAGTCATAATTCTAAAAGAAGTGTTGTCTCTACTGCTTCTTATGAAGCAAGAGAATTTGGTGTTCATTCCGCAATGCCTCTATTTATGGCAAAAGAGAAATGTCCTGATCTAATAGTAGTAGAACCACATTTTAATCTTTATCATAACTTATCACAAAGATTCTTTGAAATCGTTTATACGTATAGTAAAAAGGTAGAAATAGCCAGCATTGATGAATGTTATGTGGATATGAGTGATTATTTCACATTGACTCATGCGCAGCCTTATGTTGTAGCAAAGGAAATACAAGATAAGATTTTAGAAACTTTATCTCTTCCTTGTTCTATTGGGATATCTCCTAATAAGTTTCTTTCTAAAATGGCTTCTGATATGAAAAAACCTTTAGGTATTACTATTATTACTCAAAGAAACTTAAAAGAAGTATTATGGCCTATAAAAGTAGGGGATATGTATGGCATAGGAAAAAAGACAGCACCTAAACTAGAAGAAGTGGGTATTAAGACAATTGCGGATATTGCGAATTATGATAACTATCAGACAATTAGACAATTTCTAGGAAAGAACACACTTATATATTATAATCGTGCCAATGGTAGGGATTTATCTCCAGTTGTTTATGAAGATACGGATATGAAATCTATTGGTCATTCTACAACTTTTGAAAGTGATATTAGTGATGAAGATAGCTTAAAAGAGGAATTCAAGAAGGTATGTTTAACTGTAGCTGAACGTGCATCAAAACATGATATGTATTCTAACTGTGTTGTGATTACCTTAAAATATACAAGATTTAAAAGTGTTACAAGACAAATGCTGGTGCAGGAATATATGAATGATTATGAGAAAATATATAGTTATGTGATGATGCTTTTTAATAAGCATTATACCCATGAACCATTAAGACTTATTGGTGTTACTCTTAATAATGTAAAAAGAAAAGAAGCAATCATTGAACAGATGAATATATTTGATGCAAAGAATGAAGCAGTAGATCCTATTGATAGTTTGATTGAAAATATCAATAAAATGACGAGTGCACATCTGATTAAAGCAAAAGACTATCGTATAAATGGAAAAAGTTAAAAAAAGTTGTTATAATTAGCAAGAGGTGTGACACGTGCAAGATTATGATTTAAAAGATTTTAAGAGCTATTTAATGTTTGAACGAGGATTAAGCGAGAATACTGTAGATGGTTATATGAGAGATCTAAGAGCTTTTTATGATTATATTGATTATGATATCAAAAACTTTGATTTGGCTCATCTAGACACTTATTTTAGCGAATTAAAGGATGATGGGTATAAAGTAACTTCTATTCGAAGAAAAATTGTCTCTTTAAGACAGTATAATGAGTTTCTTTCTCGTACAAAAGGGATGAAGGATGTGATGTCCCAATATGAATTACCTAAAACTGAAAAAAAACTCCCAAAAGTATTAAGCTTAGAAGAAATAGTTAAGGTGATTAATCATATTGATGATACGACCCCTGCGGGGAAAAGAAATAAGTCAATGATGCTTCTTCTTGTTAGTACAGGTATGAGAATAAGTGAACTCGTTCATTTAGAAATCAATGATATCAATCATTCAGTGTCTAATGTTCGTGTAATAGGTAAAGGTAATAAAGAAAGACTTATTCCTTTAGATCAGGAGACATTTCATTATGTTTATAGCTATATGCAAAATGAACGCTCTTTCTTTGATAAGAAAAATAGCCTTTGGCTTTTTATGATGAACGATGGTCGTCGTATGACAAGAGAAAACTTCTATAACATTTTACAAAAACTTGTATTAGAAGCAGGGGTTCGAGATCATTTTACACCCCATATGTTAAGACACACGTTTGCGACTACGTTATTGGAAAATCATTGTGATTTAAGATCTATCCAGGTTATGCTTGGACATCAGGATATTTCAACCACAACAATATATACACATGTAACACATAAGCAGATTATGGGTGACTATAATAAGTTTCATCCAGGTAATGCAAGGAGGAAATTATAAGTAATTGAATATATTGTCTAATGTGTTTGATCGTGTTTATATATACTCAGAGAGAGCGTTAAAATGAACACATCAAATATCACAAATTATGAGCCAAAGGATTTTGCTGAACTTTTAGGCGTATCTGTTAAGATATTATAACGTTTAGCTAGTGAAGGAAATTTAAAGGCAAACCGACCCCAAACTAAAGGCATCATTATACTTACAATCAGCATTTACTAAATCAAGTTGCATTTTTAAGATAGTCTTGTAATGTAAAAGAATTATTTGAATACCCACAGACCACAGGCTAGTGAAAATTAAATTTTATTAACGCCGATTAAAAGGCGTTCATGAAGCTGAACTTGATGCATGGATTTTCCATTTGTACTATAATTAGATTAGAAATCAGATGGAGAACTCATGCAGGATATTATTTCAATATTCCATGTGTTCTCCTGCAGGTTGCAAAGGGCTTCGTAAGTATAAAAAACTGATAGAAAGGGATGAGGAAATTGCTGAAGAGCTTCAAGACGGAAATAAATCCGACAGATGAACAGAAAGTCAAGATTCGTAAAACGATAGGTACTTGCAGATTTATCTATAACTTCTATCTTGCTCATAATAAGGAGCTTCATGAAAGTGGCAGAAAGTTTATGAGCAGCAGTCAGTTTAGAGTATGGCTTAACAATGAGTATCTTCCAAGCCATCCAGAATATTCCTGGATCAAGGAAGCTTATTCAAAATCGGTAACACAGGCAGTAAATGACGGACAGACCGCATTTGAAAAATTCTTTAATTACAAGAGCGCCTTCCCAAAATTTAAGAAGAAAGGCAGATCTGATGTGAAGATGTATTTTGTAAGGAATAATCCAAAAGATTGCCTTTGCGAAAGACACAGAATTAAGATTCCGTCACTTGGCTGGATACGCATCAAAGAAAAAGGATATATTCCCACAACAAAAGACGGATATGTAATTAAGAGCGGTCATGTCTCAATAAAGGCTGACAGATACTATGTTTCAGTTCTTATAGAAATCCCAGATTACAAGATAGCCAGTCATTCCAGTGAAGGAATTGGCATTGACCTGGGATTAAAGGACTTTGCAATTGTCTCTAATGGCAAGACTTATAAGAACATCAACAAATCTGCTAGATTAAAGAAGCTTGAAAAAAAGCTTGTTCGAGAGCAGAGAAGTCTTTCTCGAAAATATGAAAATCTAAAGAAAGGAGGATCCACTCAAAAAAGAAATATACAGAAACAAAGGCTTAAGATACAGGAGCTTCATCATAGGATAGACAATATTCGTACTGATTACATCAATAAGACAATCGCAGAGATAGTGAAAACCAAGCCATCTCATATAACAATTGAGGATCTAAACGTATCAGGAATGATGAAGAACAGACATCTTTCAAAGGCAGTTGCTTCGCAGAAGTTTTATGAATTTAAAACAAAGCTTCTAGCTAAATGCAAGGAGAATGGAATTGAACTTCGAATAGTAGATAGATGGTTCCCATCATCTAAGACATGTCATTGCTGTAAGAATATCAAGAAAGATTTAAAGCTTTCAGATAGACTTTTCAGATGTGATTGTGGTTATATCGAAGACAGAGATTTCAATGCCGCACTTAATCTGAGAGATGCTACGACTTACGAAGTTGCATAAACAAATGCAAACGTAGGTATGTACCGAAGGCTGTTTCAGGAATTTACGACTATGGAGTGTACAAGAACTTGTGAGTAGATATGATTTCGGTCAATCCAAAGCATACACGATGACATAGTAAGTAATGTTCGTGAGAACTTACATTATCTCGATGTGAGTATATTTAATCACATTTTGAGTGGCAGGAAAGATGATGAGTAAAGAATTATACAAAAGAGTATTTGTGATTGTATGTGATTCGATGGGTATTGGACATGCAGAAGATGCAGCTTTATTTGGTGATGAAGGTGCCAATACGATTGGTCATATTTGTGAAGCAAAAGATGGTTTAAATGTAATTAATATGGAAGGCTTAGGTTTAGGTAATCTAGGAGACTTTAAAGGTATTCATCCTATTGCACATCCACTAGGTACTACTGCCTCTTTAAAAGAAGTATCTAATGGGAAGGATACAATGACAGGTCATTGGGAAATGATGGGACTTAAAGTCACTAAACCTTTTAAGACATTTACTGATACAGGTTTTCCTGAAGAATTTATAAAACTATTTGAAGAAAAGACAGGTAGAAAATGTCTTGGAAACTATGCAGAAAGTGGTACTAAGATTTTAGATGATTTAGGAGAAAAGCAATTAGAAACAGGAGACTGGATTGTTTATACATCAGCTGATTCTGTATTCCAGATTGCTGCGAATGAAGAAATAATTCCATTAGAAGAATTATATGAAGCATGTCATATTGCAAGAGAATTACTCATGGATGAAAGATGGAAGGTTGGACGTGTAATTGCTAGACCTTTTGTAGGACGTAAAAAAGGAGAATTTAAACGTACACCTAATAGACATGACTATGCTTTAAAGCCATTTGGTAAAACAGTACTTAATAGTTTAAAGGATGCAGGACTAGATGTAGTAGGTGTTGGTAAGATTCCTGATATTTTTGTAGATGAAGGTATTACAAAAGGTATTCATACTGTTTCTAATAAAGATGGTATGGAAAAGACAATTGAACTTGCGAAAGAAAACCAACATGGACTCATCTTTGTGAATCTAGTAGACTTTGATGCAGTTTATGGACATCGTAGAAATGCAATTGGATATGGAGATGCTATTGAAGAATTTGATGCACAGCTTTCTGATTTAATGGCTGCAATCAATGATGATGATTTAATCATGATTACAGCTGATCATGGTAATGATCCTACTTGGAAAGGTACAGACCATACAAGAGAACATGTCCCACTACTTATCTACAGCAAATCATTACATCATCCTAAAAACTTAGGATTACTTGAAAGCTATGCAGTAATAGGTGCAACTATTGCAGATAACTTTAATGTAGAAAATCCAGGTATTGGTGAATCTATATTAAAAGAACTTGAAAGGGATGCTTAATGGAAAAACAGAGAAAAATCATTATAGTCTCTCTTGCAGCAAGCTTAATGGCTGTTATACTTTATGTATTTGGAATTACTCTTGCGAAAGGGAACATCATCATTGCAGCACTCTATCTTGTTATGGCTTCACTACTTGTTGTATTTGCAGTTATTTCATTATTTAATAATTATAAAAAGTATAAGAAAGCACTCTATATTTATTTGATAATCATCAATGTAGTACTAGAAGTACTATTTATTGGAAATTTGATCATTTAAACGCCGTTTAAAACGGTGTTTTCTTTTTTGACAAATAGAGGAGGGGACTAATAAAAAAATCCCCTTCTATTAAAAAGGGGAGGAATAAACTAGATATATAAAGGCTCATCGTTTTTGAGTACTTGTTTATTTTTTGTTTTCGCAATATAGAAAACTTCACTTGTTTCTGCTTTATAATAAATATCTAAAGTAAGAATTGAAGTCTTCTTATAACCAAGTTCTACAAGATGATTAATAACCATATTTTCAATATCATCTAAAGATACATCATGATAGTTATACTGTACCTGAATATTCATCTTAACAGGCTTATAAGTAGTCTTAGCAGTTGTTTTCTTAGCTACAGTTTCTTTCTTTACTGTAGTAGTCTTTTTAGTAGCAGCTTTCTTAGGTTTAGCGGCCTGAGCCGTTGTCTTTTTAGATGCTGCAGTAGTCGTCTTTTTCATAATGGAGATCCTCCTTTGATACTCTAATTATTACTATTATTATAGCACACTCAATTTACAATTCAAATGTAACAGATATAATCAAAAAATTACATAATATATATTATGCGAAGTAATATATATAAGAAAGAAACTCCCAATGTAGGGAGTTTTATAGTACTATTTTTCGTCCTTATTTGCACGATCGATAGAATCATATAACTTAGTGACATAATTACCACTAAAGCAAGACATACATAAATCACAGTTTCCATCCATATCATGCTTAACAGATTTCTTTAATCCTTCCATTGAAATAAATGCTAAAGAATCAGCTTCAATGAATTGACATAGTTCTTCTACATTCATACGATGTGAGATTAATTCTTCTAGTGTAGAAATATCTACACCATAGAAACATGGAAACTTAATGGCTGGAGAAGCAATTCTAACATGTACTTCTGTGGCTCCTGCTTCTTTTAATAACTTTACAATACGCTTAGAAGTTGTACCTCTTACGATAGAGTCATCAATCATGATAACTCTCTTACCTTTTACAATAGAAGATACAGCTGAAAGCTTCATTCTTACTCCACGTTCACGCATTTCCTGTGTTGGCTGGATAAATGTTCTACCTACATATTTATTTTTGATAAGCCCCATTTCATAAGGAATACCAGATGCTTCAGAATAACCAATAGCAGCTGAAATAGAACTATCAGGTACACCAATAACTAAATCTGCTTCTACTGGTGCTTCTTCAAATAAAGTCTTACCACAAGTCTTACGTGCTGTATGAACATTAATACCATCTAGATTACTATCAGGTCTAGAGAAGTAAATATATTCCATTGCACATAGCTTATTGCAGATAGGTAAAGTTTCAGTATACTTCTTAGATTTAATAATACCATCTTTTACACGGATGATTTCACCTGGTTCAACATCTCTTACATATTCTGCTCCCGCAATATCTAAAGCACATGTTTCAGATGAGAACATATAACCTCCACTTGGAAGTCTACCCATAGATAAAGGTCTTAAACCATATCTATCTCTTGCAACATAAAGAGCATCTTCTACTAAAATAACAAATGCGAATGCTCCATCAATCTTTTCTAATGATTTACAGATACGATCTACAAATCGTCCTGTTTCTCTCTTAATTAAATGACCAAGAACCTCAGTATCACTTGTTGAATTAAAGATAGAACCATTTTCTTCGAGTTCCTTCTTTAATAAGTTAGCATTTACAATATTACCATTATGGGCAATACCCATCATACCGTCGAGAGTGCGGAATAAGAATGGCTGAACATTCATGATTCCTCCCCCACCTGCAGTTGAATAGCGTACATGTCCAATAGCTGCATTACCTGATAATTTTTCAATTTTTTCTTTATTAAATACTTCACTGACTAAGCCTTCACCCTTATGGATGTTAAGCTTTCTACTTTTATTGCGGACAACAATACCTGCAGCCTCCTGTCCACGATGTTGTAAAGAATGTAAGCCATAATATGTTAATTGAGCAGCATTGTCATCGCCCCATATAGCAACAACTCCACATTCTTCATGTAATTCATCATGATTCTTGATCATAATAGCCTCCCTGTTTAATAGATTTCATTGATATAGCGCTTCTCAAGAGGTGTATTATCCTCCTGATTACACATCATTGTGATCATATCTGTTTTTTCACCATGAATAGACGCCATGCAATCTGTTTCGATGCGAATGTCTTTATAGAAATAAACAGAAATCGTTTTGAGGATGTCATCTAAATATTCTTTATTGTATATAAATTCTGAAATATAGACAAACTTCCCCCTATCATTATAAATCATATATCCTTGTTGTCCATACTCATTTTTAAATGTTAGAACAGAATCGTTAAATGCAGCACATCTAATTCTTAGATAATTATTAAAATAATCTTCATCACGCATTAAATAATGGTTGAAATTTGCTGTATAACGCATGTAATCATCATAGAGATGATTTATATCCTGGGACAGGCAAATATTACTAGGAAGGCAATACTTAGCTTTATCAAGCTTATAAAGAATATGTCTATGAGATTCTTTAAAGCCAAAAGGCATATAAATTTCAGGATGATAAGCCTGTAAATAAATACGTTTATCTTTATAAATATCCAGTACATGATTCATTAATAATTTCATGAATCCCTGTCCTTCATACTCTCTTCTTGTAGAAACTCCTAGAATAAAATAACTATCTTCGTAATCTTTTACTTTAAAAGGTACAATCTGCAAAGCAGAAATAATTTTGTCTTTAAAACGTACAACGTATGTATTCTCTTTCTTATATCTATATTTAAAATAGAATTCAGTAGAGACTTCATCTTCATCCTCAAAACGGTCCATCCAGATTTCTTTGATTGTTTCAGTATCTTTATCTGTTGCCTGTGTAACGATGGCATCATTAATAAAGATACGTGTCTTTTCAACCATATGACAAGGATGCATACGTTCTTTAGAGATACGAAGATTTTCTATTCCCATATCTTCTTCTCTATTTACATATTTAAAATCCGCACATTCATGTTCTAAGAATTCTTTTCTTAAAGTCACATAAAGACCTCTAATAGTTTTATCAGCTTTTTCAATATGAATCTGGATTGTTTCATGTTTTAATGGAGACCCAATCATAAAAGCCTTTAATTCGTTATTAATAAAGATGCCGCCTATCTTAATAGGTAATTGATCCTGGGTAGAAAGAAGATACATAATTCCATATACTTCAGAAGTTAAGGATTCACTCTGTTCATGCTCTTCCCTTTCCCATTTTAATAGATCATTGAAAATCATAGGCATATCATCATCCGCATTCAATGTACGATATTCATAATTAGGATATTGTGAAATGAAGTTATGATAATTGTTTCTCATCTTCTGCATCTTCTTACCTGATAATGTAATTAATTTCTCTTTATCATATACATAATCATCTAAATCTCTTGTATGCTCATAAACAAACTGTCCAGGACATACCTTCTTTAATTTTTCTACAAAAGATGGAATAGCACAATCAATCATAAAAGGAAACTTATTTTCCTTTGCATAATCCATCATGTATTCAATAGCTTCTTTGTAGTATTCGCAAGACGCAAAGGGCATCGCAAAAAAGCGATGTCCTTTATAGTTATGTAACATGATGCAGAAGTGATCATGAATCTCATATTCAATATGATATTCATGATTCCACATCATCATAGTCACGAAATTTGAGTTATAGCCTTCATAATTGGCTTTATCTAAATAAGGTAAAACAGTATTTAAATCAGATAATTTTAAGGGTTTCATTTTATTTTCCAAGCATCATATGTATAAATTGTTTAGCTACACGCCCAGAATAGCCTCCGTTTCTTAATTCCCATTCCATAGCTAAACGATGGAGTTCATTGCGATCAATATCTAAATGATACTGATCTGCAAGTCCATCTACTATATCAAGATAGTGCTGCTTATCTGGATGAACATAAAGAATCTGGACACCAAAACGGGCAACAAGTGATAGCTTTTCCTGTTTAGCATCATTGACATTCACTTCATTGTCATCTCTTTCGCCCCAAGTTTCCTTAATTAAATGTCTACGGTTACTTGTGGCATAAATAAGGACATTATCAGGTTTCTTTTCTAGTCCCCCTTCAATGACTGCTTTGAGATATTTATATTCGGTTTCATATTCTTCAAAAGATAAATCATCCATGAAGATAATGAACTTATAATTACGGTTCTGTAATTCTCCAATAATTTCTGGAAGATGGATAAATTGATGCTTATACACTTCAACCATTCTTAAACCGTCCTTGTAATAACGATTTAATATAGCTTTGATACTTGATGATTTACCAGTTCCATTATCACCATACAATAAGACATTATTTGCTTTCTTGCCATTAATAAATGCTTCTGTATTCGCAATTAAACGATCCTTTTGACGTTTATAGCCAATGAGCTGTTCAAGTGTATTATCTTCTATATGATTGATAGAAACGATTTTGCCATCTACATATCTAAAAGCCTTATTTAAACCGTATTTACCAACACCATACTTGTGATAATGATTATAGAGGATGCTATAAAAATCTTCAACAGATGTGCTTTGTGCAAGGTTACTTTGTAATTCACTGAAGACTTCATAAATCTCTTTATTAATAATTGGCTTAGAATGTGAGAAATGGAAGAGAATCTCTCTACTTAGTCCTTCTAGATCATCAAATGAAGAGTGAAATAAATCATAGAAGTAAGTGAGATCTCTTAATACAAGTGCTTTTAATGTATCATCAACATCTACAACACGTTCTAGTGAAAGTGAAAAGGCATTTTCATGCATTGCAAGCAAATGAGTAAGTAAGCTTTGCATCAAGTGATCATGAAGATCATATTTTTCAGCAACCTGTAAGAATTTCGCAATAAAATCATGCTGAATTGCCTTATTGTCTAATTGTTCAACGTTCTTTAATAGGAAAAGAACATCTTCATCATCTGTTAATTGATAATATACTGTTAAATCATTTAAATACACAAATAACCCCTTCTTTCATTAGTTCTTGAAGCTATGAATAGGAGCTGGAATACGTCCACCACGGTTCACAAATTCATCACAAGAGAATGAATTCACTGGCATGATTGGGGCATAACCTAATAAACCACCAAATTCAACTGTATCTCCTACATCCTTACCAATAACTGGAATAAGTCTTACTGCAGTTGTTTTCTGGTTGATCATACCAATAGCCATTTCATCTGCGATAATACCAGAGATTGTTTCAGCTTTTGTATTACCAGGAACTGCAATCATATCTAGACCTACTGAACAAACACAAGTCATTGCTTCTAGCTTTTCTAAAGTTAAAGATCCTGCATTGACTGCATCAATCATACCCTGGTCTTCACTGACTGGAATAAAGGCACCTGACAAACCACCTACATAAGATGAAGCCATAACGCCACCCTTTTTTACCTGGTCATTTAAGATAGCAAGTGCTGCAGTAGTACCTGGAGCCCCTACTCTTTCAAGACCCATGCTCTGTAAACAATCGGCAATAGAGTCACCAATAGCTGGTGTAGGTGCTAAAGATAAGTCAATAATACCAAAAGGAATACCTAATGCTTCAGATGCTTCTAAAGCAACTAACTGACCTACACGAGTGATCTTAAATGCAGTTTTCTTGATGATTTCGCATAATTCACCAAAGTCTTTACCTTTTGCGTTCTTAATTGCTTTATGCATAACACCAGGACCACTGACACCAACATTAATAATGGTGTCTGATTCACTGATACCATGGAATGCACCAGCCATAAATGGGTTATCATCTGGGGCATTACAGAAGATAACAAGCTTTGCACAGCCAATAGACTCAATATCCTTAGTAGCATATGCAGTCTTTTTTACAATTTGTCCAAGTAATGCGACAGCATCCATATTAATACCAGTCTTAGTAGAACCAACATTAACACTTGAACATACAAATTCAGTTTCCTTCATAGCCTGTGGAATAGACTCAATAAGCATACGTTCAGCTTTAGTCATACCTTTAGAAACAATGGCAGTATAACCACCAATAAAGTTAATACCTAATTCCTTTGCACACTTATCTAGTGTTTTTGCAATCTGTACATAGTCTTCTGGCTTCTTGCAAGCTGAAGATCCGATTGTTGCAATAGGCGTAACTGAGATACGCTTATTTACAATAGGAATACCATATTTTTTTTCAATAGACTGTCCTACAGGTACAAGATTTCTTGCAGTAGACATGATTTTGTTGTAAATATTGTCACAAAGAACATCTAAAGAAGAATCAATACATTCAAATAAGCTAATACCGATTGTAATAGTTCTTACATCTAGATTTTCCTGCTCAATCATTTTATTTGTTTCAATAACTTCAAACTGATTAATCATCTACACATCTCCTTATAATCTATGCATCATATTAAAGATTTCTTCATGCTGAATTTTAATATCAACACCAATTTCTTTACCTAAAGCAGCAAGTTCATCTGCTAAGTCATTAAATGCTTTACTAGAAGCATCATGATTGACAATCATCATCATATTGAAATAACCTTGTACAATAGTCTGAGAGATATCTAAAATATTAACATCATTCTCAGCAAGATAAGTACATACCTTTGCAATAATACCTACCTGGTCCTTTCCAACTACAGTAATAATACCTTTTTTCACAGTCGAATCCTCCGTTTTCATAATTTTTTAAACATTATAGCAAAACTAAGTAAAAAGATAAATAAAAAGTGTAAAAAATATGCTTAGACTAAATAATAGCCTTTAAAAGTAATTTTAATTGATTGTAATATCAAAAAAAGAGAAGGAATTATTCCTTCTCTTTTATGTTTATGTTATTCACCTAATAATTTAAGAGCAGTAGCAAGAACAGCCTTACCGTTCATAGTTCCGTAATCTCTCATATCGATAACGTCAACAGGGATAGCACCAGCTTTTCTTGAAGCAGCTAATTTTTCGATTGCAGCTTTCTGGAATCTAACCTGTGGGCCAAGTAAGATACAGTCAACTTCTTCTAACACTCTAGGTGCATCAGAGAATGGTAAAGCGAAAATCTTTGCTTCAACTCCCTGTTCCTTAGCTGCGGCTTCCATTTTAGTTACTAATAAGCTAGTAGACATACCTGCAGAACATACTAATAAAATTGTTTTCATTGTCATTACTCCTTTTCTAATTTCTGTATTAATTATACTAATTTTTAGCCATGATGTAAACACTTACCCAAAAGTTTTTTTGGCATAATACAAAAAATGATATTCAAAAGGCTATAAATTTAATTTATAATATTTTAGAGGTGGTTAAAATGAAGATATTAGTCGTAAGCGATTCGCATATGTATAACGATATATTAGAACATATCACAAATAAATGGAAAAACAAGGTGGATTTATTGGTACATTGTGGAGATTCCTCTCTCCTTCCCGATGATCCATTACTTAAAGATTATGATATAGTTGTACATGGAAATCATGATGAAGAAGTCTTTCCTCACTATGTAGTTTACAAAGATATATTTGTGACCCATGGTAATGATTATCATGTCTATACAGGCTATGATGAACTTATACAAGCATGTAAAGAAAATCATTGCACGATATGTTTTCATGGACATACACACGTGCCTACGATTCAGATTCATGAAGGAATCACTTTTGTGAATCCAGGTAGTGCTATGATCAATCGAGGAAGCTATGGTTATGGAACATATGCTATTGTGGAGACAGAACCATTTAATGTCATCTATTATGATAGTCTAGATCATCATATCTGTAACCAGGAAGTTCTTGAAGAAGGTATGGTATTACTTGATGACTTCAAAAAGATTGTAAAGAATATGAAATAAGGGAGATAGCGAACTATCTCCCTTTTAAAATACTATTTTTCTTCTAATCTTTTTCTCTTATATTCAATGATGAACATGACTTCCTTTAGATCTTCATCTGGTAATTCAGATAATAATCTAGCAATATTCGCAATATTATAGTAGTCATATTTCTTACCACTCATGATTTCTTCAACACTACGTCCATATAAGCGTGAAAGAACTTTTAATTCCCCTACTGTTACATCTCTTTTACCATTTTCAATATCTGAAATTGCAGAATGAGGTACATTAAGATGTGCAGCAACTTCTTTTTGTGTTAAGTTCTTAAAAGTTCTATAAGTTTTTAAACGCTTAGCGAGATCCATATCTAATGCCATAAGTTTACCTCCCCATTTCTATCTGGGGTTTATTATAACACAAAAAAATAAAGGTGGCAATTTAGAAATTATGAAAAATATAGATTTTATCTAAAATGTTATTTGAAATATCCTACTACATAAGGCTTCTTTAAATCACTTTTTTTCCCTTTAGAAGTACGTTTTTTAATGTCTTCTAAAACGGTTACAGTCGCATTTTCATCTTCTGTAGTCAACATAATAAAATATGAAATATTTAGGGATTGATGGTTTTCTACATAGATTGGCTCATTATGTAGTATATGATTACGACATTGATCATCGGTAAAGATATCAAAAGAAACACCTTTTCTATCTACAATCTTATAAGAATGTTTCTTGCACATACCACAATGTGGTACTTTCTTATGGAAATAAGATTGTGAAATGACACAGTGTTCACTAATCATATTTTCTGTTTTACCATAGATAGGCAAAATAAGATCAGCATTATAATCCTTCATCTGTTTAATCTGTTTTCTTGTACATTCAAATGATGCAATGACTGGTTCTTTAAATGCATAAGCATCATAATGGTTATAAATATTAAATCCCTGACCAATAATAAGAGGATGCTCTTTTAATAATCTATAGCTTCCAAAGTCATTGACAATTAATGTATTGAATTCTTTCAATAAAGGATTGTGAATGACTTCTTGTATATCTTTATCATGCATAATACGAGGTAGATAAAGATTAGGTACTTTATCATATTTTTTGAAGCATTCTAATGCTTCTTTTAGATCTGCATCATAGTAGTAATATACATGATCATAATCTCTTAAGGCAATTTCTAACTGTTTTATATTAGAAACTACTACATGATACTCAGATACACTTTGTGGAATGACTTTAAGAGGCTGTATTTCTTTAATAGGAGCCTTGTGGTGCTTCTTAAAGGTAAATAATGCATCTAGTTTAGAAAGCGCCTCACGACGCATATTATTGATGATTGTGATAGGTATAAATAATTCACCATATAACTCTACATCAATCTTATTTGCTTCATACACAGTATGACCAAGCTTATTGAGATGATCAATGATATTCTCTTTAGTGGCAGCACGCTTTGATGCTTCTTCAATGATCTGTTCACTTACTACAGATACTTCTTCATCATCACATTTTACAACAAGTGTACAAGGCTTATTAAGAGATGCTTTAAAGGACATATCAATCTTTCGATATTTCTTTTCTTCCTGATATGTTTTCTGCATACGGTTAATTGTATCTACACTGATTGTCTTATTAACAGTTCCACCCTTCACTACATCATCAAACTCAATCTGTACATTCATGCCGGCTTCTGCTTTATTGATGAGCTTATTTTTATAATAAATCTTATTGACAGGTCTTCCTTTATCTATTTCTGTAAAGACAATAGAATCACCCTGTGTTAAATCATTTTTTAGGGCTATAGAAACACGTTTACTATGGTAGTCATATCCTTTAACATAACCTAAGAAAACGCCTTGGTTACCTGAAAATGTCTCATCTACAATCTTATCAGCATGAAATGGATAACCAGATGTATAATGGCGATTAAACATCTGTTTCATATCATTGAAGTTCTCTTTTGTATAGTTAGGTGTATTCTCATAATAATGTTTAATAGCTTTAGAATAAACCTGAGTGACTGCAGCTACATATTCAGGACGCTTCATACGCCCTTCTATCTTTAAAGAAGCAACACCTGCTTCAATATACTCATTAATATGATCGGAGGTACACAGATCCATAGTAGACATTAAATAGCTTGTATTAATGATTTTTCCATCTTCTTCTAAACTATAAGGTAAACGGCATGGCTGTGCACAGGCGCCTCTATTACCACTTCTTCTACCAATCATACTAGACATCAAACACTGTCCAGAATAAGCCACACATAATGCACCATGCGCAAATACTTCTATTTCTAAATCTGTATGAGAACAGATATATTTAATTTCATCAATGGTATTTTCTCTAGCAAGAACGACTCTTTTAACACCTAGATCTTCAAAATAACGTAATGCCTCTAATGACATCACACTCATCTGAGTAGAAGTATGAAGTTCCATATCAGGATATCTTTCATGAACGAGCTTTAATAAGCCAATATCTTGAATAAGAAGTGCATCTATTTGTAACTCATATAAACTATCAATTAATGAAAGAACATCTTTCATTTCATCATCTTGATATAGTGTATTAACAGTTACAAATATTCTTACATTTCTTAGATGTGCATACTGTATAGCCTGGTCTAGTTCTTCTAGATTAAAGTTCTTAGCGAAGGCTCGTGCTGAAAAGGCATTTGTTCCAAGATAAATCGCATTAGCGCCATTCGCAATAGCGCCCTGCAGAGACTCAAAATCACCTGCAGGGGCCAATAATTCAATTCTATTCATTTATACAAGTTTTTGAGCTAAATCATAGCACATACGTGCTGATGACTTTGCAGCTTCCTTAAGATATTGATCAAACTGGATAGAACTGCTGCCTTTATCAAAAATATCACTTAATCCACGTACAATAATAAATGGTTTATTAAAGACTGTACATACCTGAGCTACTGTTGCAGCTTCCATTTCAGAACATAATGCATCAGGGAAGTGTTCTTTGATTGCATCAACCTGATCTTTTCTTGCAACAAATTGATCACCAGAGACAATAAGACCACTATATACTGTTAAGCCATTATGTTCAAAGATTTCTTTTGCATAAGAAACTAGTGTCACATCAGCTTCATAGTAAAGAGGCATATCAGGTATTTGTCCATATGGACGTCCAAAAGCAGTGACATCGACATCATGATGCGCTACCTTTTCACTGATGATAACATCTCCGACATTTTCTTTTAAATCAAGACCACCTGCAGAACCAACATTGATAACATGATCAATATCAAAGTTCTTTAATAAAAGAGTAGCTGAAATAGCTGCATTGACTTTACCAATACCACCCTGGACAACTACAACTTCTTTTTTCCCTAATAAACCTTCATAAAAATGATAATTACATTCTTGGTATTCTTTTTCAACATTCATTAAAGCAAGTATTTCATTGACTTCTTCTTCCATTGCACCAATAATACCTAACATGTTAATCCCTCACTTTCTTTACTACAAATATAATACGTTCACACTCTTGCTTGTATTCACCAAAATCACTATAATACGCGATTGATTTAAATCCTGCTTTTTTAAGCATCTGGATATATTCTTTAACAGGAAGTGTTTTTTGACGATGTGTTTCATCAACATGATGACCATCTTCGTCAATAATAATATGATGGGTAATACCACCTTCATGATCGCTTTCTACATCCCATGAGAAGAAGAAATCTTCATCTTCATTCTTTTCATGGTAATCATCTAAAATCACATTACATTTATATAGACTATTAACATCAAAGATAAATGTTCCATTATATTTTAAACCTTCATAAACATTATTAAAGACATCCTGTACCTTCTTCTTGCTTAAAACATAGTTAATTGCATCTGTTAAACAAAGAATAGTATCTACAGGCTGAGATAAGGCAAAATCACACATATCAATTGTTTCAGTTAGAAGTTCAACACCTTCATCCTTAGCTTTTAAGGCAGTGATGTTTACCATATCTTCAGATAAATCAGTGGCTAGAACCTGATGACCTTCTTTCGCAAGTTCAATAGCAGTTAATCCAGTTCCACATCCTAGTTCTAATACTGTTTTAAGATTAGCATGTTCATGAATAAATTCTAAATAATCTGAATAGAAGTCCGGGTCCATTAAAGAATCATAATAATAAGAAAACTCTTTATAGGCAGCCATTATGCAAGATACTCCTTGATATCAATAGTAGGCATATCACTCCATAACTTCTCTAAATTATATTCTTTACGTGCTTCTTCAGAGAAGATATGACAGATCACATCACCTGCATCAATAAGAATCCATTCCGCATTACCACGGCCTTCTATGCTTTTAATTTCAAAACCATTCATTTCACACTGGTCAACTACATTATCCTGAATCGCATTTAATAAACGTTTATTAGATGCAGTACATAAAATAAATGTGTCATATAAAGGAGAGGCGTTCTCCATATTGATTGCCACAATATCCTGGGCTAATTTATCGTTCATTGCTTTCACAATACATTCTACTTTAGTCATTATTAACTCCTTTTACATATTTATCATAAACTTCAAAGAAACATGGGTCGATTGGACGATGTTTCTTTGTGGAAAATTCATAAAAATCAGTCAGACAGTTTCTAAATCCTGCTTCAATATCATGTTTACATAAAGTAATCTGTTCTGATGAATCATAACCTCTTAAAGGGTCTAATTTATCAGCACAATATAAACACATACCAAGAAGGCTCATAGATGTAGAAGCTGTTGTATGATCTTCGATGGCTTTTAAGATTTCTTCATCACTGATAAGAAATTCATTCTCACATACATAACGTGAGAGCCATTGATGCCAGATAGGTTCAGGCTGATCTAAATGAGAAGCATAATGCTTCTTCATTAATTTTTTAGCCTGATCATGAGGCATTTCTTTTGCAACATCATGCATCATACCGGCAATATAGCCTTTGAGAGGATCAATGCCATTGCTTTTACAGAAATCTCTTGTGAGAGAAGCGACACTTAGAGTATGCTTATAGCGTTTTTCTTTCATTCTATTTCTAATCATTGTGTCAAGATATAAGCCATTTTTAGAAATATATTTGAGTACATCTTTATCGAGCATATCTAATGCTCCTTCTTTAATTTCTGTGCTAGATGCTGTGATTTCTACATTATTCATCTTAATAAAGTGATATGTCTCTAAATTAGGATGAGTTATAGGATAACTACCTCTGTTAAAGGCTACTAGCTGGACTAATTCTGATATTTCTTCAGCTTGTTTCCATTTTTCAAACGCCATAGCCTGATCCATACCCATTAAATAATATAAATTATCATTAGGATACATTTCTCTTAATGCATGAATCGTATCAATTGTATAATTCTTTTCATTACTTGCAGAATCAAGTTCAATAGTACAAACCTTCATTTTTGGTTCCTGGTGAATCGCAATCTCTATCATTTCTTTACGCTTGTCGCCAGGGGCATTCTGTTTATCCTTCCAAGGGTTATTTTTAGTAGGAATGAAGTAAAATGAATCAAGAGAAAGCAAAGATAAAGCATCCTTTGCAATCTCTATATGCCCTTTATGGATAGGATCAAAACTACCACCAAGTAATCCAATATTCATTAGATCTTATAAATTCCTTTTTCACTTGATTTATAGAAAACGATTGTATGTCCAATAATATGAACAACATCTGCTTTAGTGCCCATTGAGATTTCTAAAGCTACTTCATTCACTGTTTCAGGGCAAGTATCTAATAACTTCACTTTAATAAGTTCTTTAGCCTTTAATGCATCATTGATGCTGTTGATCTGTTTTTCTCCTACACCATCTTTACCAACCTGAAAAATTGGCTTTAAGCTATGTGCTTCGCTTCTTAAAAATTTCTTCTGTTTACTATTTAACATTCATATATCCTCTAAATTAAACTTTCTCTCATAAATACATCAATACCTTCAGGCACATAAACCTTGATTTTACCCTTAGGTGCATGAATACATATAAATCCTAAACCAGAAATCACAATATCACGCTTTTCTTCTGGTAAAGTGAATTCATAAGCCTTCATTTCTTTCATTGATGAAGCAGGTCCATAAACCTGTAACTGCTTATGTCTATTAAACAATTCATCTGCTTTTTCAGTCTTTGTACGATGAATCTGCATATTTCTAGAGAAGTAGCAGATGAAGTTTCCTTTATCTCCCTTTGTATAATCAATTCTTGCAAGACCGCTAAAGAAGATTGATTGATCATCATTTAACTGGTATATCATTGGCTTTACTTCGCCCTGAGGCATAATATAAGCCAAATCTTTTTCATCTACAACAGATGTGTACTGATGTTCATTCATGATACCTGGAGTATCATATAAAGATGAATGATCATCAAGAGGAATCTTGATTAAATCAAGAGTGGTACCAGGGAATTCACTTGTAGTAATAAGATTAGATGCATCTGAATAGTTCTTCAACATACGGTTGATAAATGTAGACTTACCAACATTAGTAATACCTACAACATATACATCACGGCCATGACGGTATTCATCAATCTTATCAAAGATTTCATCAAAGTTCATATTCTTCTTACCACTTGTAATAACTACATCAAGAGGCTTGATACCATATTCCTTGAACTGTCTTCTTACCCATGTATTAAGTCTATGTTCCTTTAAAGACTTAGGTAAGATATCTCTCTTATTCGCTAGTACAAGTACATCATTATATCCAATATGACGCATAAGACCAGGCACAAGAGAACCATTAAAGTCAAATAAGTCAACGATATAAACAACTAAACAATTTTTTTCTCCTACAGTCTGTAAAACATGTAAGAAATCATCTTTAGTTAAATGAGATTCCATCTTCTGATGATAATGCATTAATTTATAACATCTCTGACAAAGAATCTTTTCCTTGCTTAAAGCAGATTCTGGCACATAGCCAGGCTTTTTTGTATCAGCGCTTTGAATGATGGCGCCACATCCATAACATCTTATTTCTGTCATATATACCTTCCTTTTCTTAGGTCATTTTACACTATTTTTATTCAATTACATAGAGCTAGCAAGGATATTTCCTACTTTTCATCAAGATAATCATCCATTGAAATGAATTCAAACTCAGTATCAGGGTCCCCTTCCATTTCATCAAAGAGATTTGGATCTTTAATTGTAAGATCTACTTTATTTTCTTCTACTTTCTTTTGTATATGCTCTTCAATAATCATAGAACGAGTGAGATGTACATCATCAATAAAGTCAAATGGACATTGTTTTAAAGTATTGGCCTTAGCACTTAGTGCACCAAAGCTAATATCTTTAGATACAATCTTCATTGTTTCTGTACCACTCTTAACTATAAATTCATCCTGTGGATTAGATATGAATCCAGTAAAGATTTTAGTTGGTTTAGTCTTTAATGACTTAAATAGTAATGTTCCTTTTGTTGCACGATGACATGCTGGAATATCACTGATATGTATACGTTTGAAATGTGTTGGGTTTAAAATAAGTAATAAAGAAGAGACAACTGAAGGATCAAAGACACACATAAAGGCCACTTCATCATCACGCATATTAATACCCTTTACACCACCTGCTTTTACACCTAATACAGATATTTCATCTTCACTATATAAAGTACCATATCCTGCTTTAGTGACAGTAATAATACCCTTTGTTCCATCACTGATATCAACACTCACTAATTCATCATTGTCTTTCAAGTTCATACACTTTAATGGCTTAGAGAAACGGCTAACATTAAAGTCTTTAATGCTTACACGTTTAATTTGTCCATTCTTACTTGATAAGACAACATATTGGTCTAAATCGAATGATTTTACAAGAATATTACCAATAATCTTCTCATCATTACCTAATTTAATTAAATAACTTAGATGTTTGCCTAAATCCTTCCACTTGAAGTCTTCTAACTTATAAACAGGGACAAAACAATAGTTACCCTTGTTAGTAAATGAAAGAATAACATCAAGTGTATTGGCTTCAAATAGGTCAACAAGCATATCCGTATCTTTCTTACCAAATGTATTTTCATCAGATGCCTTATAAGAACGTGTAGAAATCTTTTTGAAATACCCGTCACGTGTAATAGAAACATACACATCTTCAGAAATAATCATTGCCTGCTGATTGACGGATGTATCCATGATTTCATCTTTGATTTCAGTGAGACGAGGTGTTGGATATTTTTTCTTAACCTCATTTAACTCATTTATAATTACTTTTCTTAATACTTTTTCACTATTTAAAATCGCATTTAAGCTTTCAATAAGAGCCTGTAATTCTTTCTGCTCATTTTCTAAAGATACAATATCAGTATTAGTTAAACGATAAAGCTGTAAAGTCACAATGGCTTCTGCCTGTCTTTCAGTAAAGCCAAAAGCGTTCATTAAATTCACTTTTGCATCTGATTTATCTTTAGATGCGCGAATTGTTTTTACAACTTCATCTAGAATAGAAATAGCTTTAATAAGCCCTTCTACAATATGCTCACGTTCCTGTGCTTTATTAAGATCAAAAATAGAACGCTTAGTTACGACTTCACATTCATGCTTGATATAGCCATCAAGAATATCTTCAATACCCATAAGTACTGGACGCTTATCTTTGATTGCAGTCATATTATAGTTATAGTTCTTCTGCAAATCTGTATTTTTAAAGAAGTAGTTTAATGTATTTCTTGCATCAACATCTTTCTTTAAATCTATCGCAATACATAATCCATTACGGTCAGATTCATCTCTGACTTCAATGATTCCATCAATATCACGATTAAACTGAATTTCAGCCATCTTTCTTACAAGTTCAGCTTTATTGACTTCATAAGGAATTTCTGTAATAAGAATCTGATTGATATTTTTCTGTTCAACAATCTTATAACGTGAACGGACAACAACCTTACCACGACCAGTTCTTAAGGCTGTCGCAATATCACTTGCCCCTTCTACTATAGCACCTGTTGGAAAATCAGGCCCTTTAATAAATTGATGAAGATCATCAAATGAGCAATGTGGATGCTTAATACGGTAAATAGTAGCATCAATGACTTCCTCTAAGTTGTGAGGAGGAATATCAGTGGCATAACCAGCTGAAATACCTGTGGCCCCATTGACTAATAGGTTAGGATACTTAGCTGGGAATACAGTTGGTTCATATTCTGTATCATCGAAGTTAAGTGCCATCGGCACTGTTTCTTTATCTATATCTTTAATTAAATCTAACGCAATTGGTGCTAATCGTGCTTCAGTATAACGCATGGCAGCAGCCGGGTCATTATCAATAGACCCGTTATTCCCCTGCATATCTACTAAAGGCATACGCATCTTCCAGTCCTGTGATAAACGGACCATCGCTTCATAAACAGAAGAATCACCATGAGGATGATAATTACCAATAACTGTACCAACAGTCTTAGCAGACTTACGATATGGTTTAGTAGGAAGATTTCCTTCCTTCCACATAGCATATAAAATTCTTCTTTGTACTGGTTTTAATCCATCTCTTACATCAGGTAATGCACGATCCTGGATAATATATTTAGAATAACGTCCAAAGCGGTCACCCATGATATCCTCTAAGGACATAATAATATTTTTTTCTGTCATGTTTGATCACCTATCCTTCCATAAAGAAGCTATCTTCTAATGAGAACTGTACATTGTTTTCAATCCATTCACGTCTAGGTTGTACTTTATCACCCATTAATACAGAGACACTTCTTTCTACAATTGCAGCATCATCGATAGTAACCTGAATAAGAGTACGAGTTTCAGGGTTCATAGTTGTTTCCCATAACTGTTCTGCATTCATTTCACCAAGACCTTTGTAACGCTGTACATCATAGCCTCTTCCCATTTTCTTACGAGCGGCTTCTAAATCTTTTTCATCCCAGCAATAAATAACATTATCTTTCTTGCCAGACTTCTTAGAAACTTTATAAAGTGGTGGCATGGCAATATAAACCTTACCTGCTTTAATTAAACCACGCATATAACGATAGAAGAATGTAAGCAATAAGATCTGGATATGTGCCCCATCAGTATCGGCATCGGTCATGATAATGATTTTATCATAAGCACTATCATCCACATTAAAATCAGCACCTACACCTGCATTAATTGTATTAATCATTGTACTGATTTCTTCATTCTTTAGGATATCTGCCTGTGTTGCTTTTTCTGTATTAATAACCTTACCACGAAGTGGAAGAATAGCCTGGAATTTACGGTCTCTCCCCTGTTTTGCACTACCTCCGGCAGAATCACCTTCGACAAGATACAATTCATTCTTACGCTTATTTTTGGATTGTGCAGGTGCTAACTTACCACTTAAGAATTTTGCTTCACGGTTGTTCTTACCTTTTCTTGCCTGCTCCTTAGCTTTACGTGCTGCCTGTCTTGCATTAGCTGCCTTGATCATCTTTTCAATCAGTTTCTCTGCAATATCTTTATTTTCTTCTAAGAAATAAGTAATACGTTCAAAAGTCACATTTTCTAGAATATTACGGGCAATAGGAGAACCAAGCTTAGATTTAGTCTGTCCTTCAAACTGAAGATACTTTTCTGGAATCTTAACAGAAATAATTGCATTCAATCCTTCACGTACATCACTACCTTCAAGATTCTTATCTTTTGTTTTTAATAAAGCATATTTTCTTGCATATTCATTAAATACTTTAGTTAAACCAGAACGGAATCCTACTTCATGTGTACCTCCATCTCCAGTACGCACTAAGTTAACAAATGAAATAATATTTTCCTGATAACTTTGTGTAAACTGCATCGCAATTTCTACTTCTATTTCATTATTAGTATCATCAAAAGAGATAATAGGTGAAACAGCTTCTTTATCATTATTGATCCAGTCAATAAATTCTTCTAAGCCTTTTTCATACTGATATGTTTCATCTTTATCAGTACGTTCATCAATAAGTTCTATTGTCATTCCCTTTAATAAGAATGCATCTTCACGGAGTCGTTCACTAATTGTCTGGAAACTAAATGTTGTGGTAGAGAAAATAGATGCATCAGGCTTAAAATGAATAATAGTACCTGTCTTATTAGTTTTTCCTACTTTTTTTAACTTTCCAATTTTTGTAGCACCATTTTCAAAGCGCTGTGTGTGAATCACACCATCACGATGGACAGTCACCTCTAAAAATTCACTTAACGCATTGACGACAGAAGACCCTACACCATGTAAGCCTCCTGAAGTTTTATAACCACCATCTTCAGAGAATTTACCACCTGCATGTAATACAGTAAGAATAACTTCTGTAGTTGGCTTTCCTGTTTCTTTATTAATACCTGTTGGCATACCACGGCCTTCATCTTCGACCGTTACGCTATTGTCTTTATGTAATGTAACTGTGATCTTCTTACCATAACCAGCAATGGCTTCATCAATAGAGTTATCAACAATTTCCCATACAAGGTGGTGTAAACCACGAGAATCAGTTGAACCAATGTACATTCCTGGTCTTTTTCTTACGGCTTCTAGCCCCTTTAAGATTTGAATATCGGATTCATCATAATGTGTATTTGACATGAGCATACCTCCTCAACTTGACTAGTATAACACAAAAAGGTTTTTTTAGGAAAGTTTGATTTTTTGTAGTATTTATGTATAATGAATTTTTGTGAGGTGAGTCGATGAAATATTTAATTATAATCATCTGTTTATTAATAAGTTATCTATATGGTTCAATACCTTTTGCATTAGTCATTGGTAAAGTGTTTTATAATACTGATGTTCGTCAATATGGATCACATAATCTAGGTGGTACCAATGCAGGAAGAGTATTAGGCAAAAAAGCCGGAATGACAGTTATTTTACTTGATGCAACAAAATGTATCATTACCATCCTACTAACAGGATGGATTGCGAAAGTATCTGGTATTTCAGCTAATATCATTTATCCATGTGCACTATTCTGTATGATTGGTCATTGTTATCCTATCTTTGCGAATTTTCAGGGTGGTAAGGCTGTATCAAGTGCAATCGCCTATACATTAATGACTAATATATATGGTTTTATTATCGCAGTTGCGGTATTCTTAATTACATTAAAGACAACTAAGTATGTATCTTTATCTAGTATCCTTGGTGCAACAGCTGTACTTATTGCATCACCATTTATTGGATATTCTACAACTGGAATCATTACTAATATATGTGTTGTCGCACTTATTGTCTATAGACATCGTGCAAATATTATAAGAATAAAAGAAGGAACAGAAAATAAAGTCAAATGGTTTTAGCCATTTGACTTTATTTATTTAGAAAATGATTCATTTGACTGGTGTGGAAGGAAATCATTATTTCCATAAACTTCGACACTAAACTCGCCATTACTATAATCCACAATTGTTTCAGAACAGCCATCCACAACAGGACTATTGACTTTAATATAGTCAATTCTTTCAAGGTTCATGATAGTGGCCATAATAATAGTAAAACAGAATCCATGAGTGACAATAAAGACATTATCATAAGGCTTCTTTACAAGATCATTTAAGAAGTCTTTAACTCTTTCTTCAATTTCATCATAGGTTTCCCCTTCTGGAATACCATTGGATATTTCAGGGTGACACCATAAATTATGATAAGCTTTTTTATATTCCTCTGGAATTTCATCAATTTTCTGTCCTTCTAATAGTCCAAAGTTCATTTCTCTAATGCGTTCATCAGTAATGATGGACTGATCATCAAATAAGAGTTTTGCGGTATCATAGGCACGCTTAATAGGACTAGAATAAATAGCATCATAATGGTTATTCTTGATGTGTTCTTTTAATGCAAGAATATTGTCCATGCCTTCAGGACTTAAAGGAGAATCTTTACATCCTTGAAGTCTTTTTTCTTTATTCCAAAGCGTTTTAGAATGTCTAGTAATTGTAATTTTCATATTAAATAAAAATAAGGGTATTATCCCTTATTTATACTGGTCATTGACACTTTTCATGATTCTCTTGATCTGAGTTTCGCTAGGTTTACGTCCCATTTCCATAAACATAGCACGAATCATTTTTTCTGAAATTGGTGGGTTTTTCTTTAATTCTCTCTTGAACATCCATCTTGCAAAGAAGAATCCAACAAGAGCACCAATAATTGTAGTAATAATATATCCTGCTACCATTGTAAATACCTCCGTTAACGTTAAATAATTATACCAAACTAGATTATGTTTGTAAATTGTTTTAGTGTTTTAGAACTAATTAAAGAGAGAATATCCTAAGATACCCTCTCTTTTTAGTTGTTTTTATAATGAATTGTATTCTTTTACTACGTTTTCTACAGTAAAGCCATATTCTTTGATGACTTTGTTTGCTGGAGCACTCGCACCAAAAGTATCAACACCCATAGTCTTACCATCTAAACCAACATATTTATGCCATCCAAAATCAGATAACATTTCTACAGAAAGACGTTTTCTGCAGCTATTTGGTAAAACGGATTCCTTATATTCATCGCTCTGTGCATCAAACAAGTTCATTGAAGGCATAGAAACAACACGTACTGAATGTCCCTGTTTTTCTAATTCTTCCTGTGCATGAATAGCAAGACCCACTTCAGAACCAGAAGCGATAATGATACCTTCTAAGTCACCAGATTCTTTTCTAGCAATATAAGCACCATGTAATACATCTTCATAAGTAGAATTTGTAAGGTTTTCTACTGGCTGTCTAGTAAGAATTAATGCGACTGGCATGTTCTTTGTTTCAACAGCAATCTTCCAAGATGCAAGCATTTCATTTGCATCAGCTGGACGTAATACTTCAACATCAATACTGCTTCTAAGCATTGCAAGCTGTTCAACAGGCTGATGTGTAGGACCATCTTCACCAACTGCGATAGAGTCATGTGATAATGGAAGAATGATTGGACATTCTTGTAAAGAACCCATTCTTAAGGCTGCTTTAAAGTAATCACTGAATACTAAGAAGCCCCCTGCTGAAATCTTAACACCCTTATGTAATGTCATACCATTCATAATAGACACCATTGCGAATTCTCTGATACCAAAATATACATTTCTTCCAGTATAGTCTTCACAGCTAAATCTTCCTTCGCCCTGGATTGATGTCTTAGTAGATGAAGATAGATCTGCAGTACCAGATAAGAATGTAGGGTTCTGCTTAGCAACTTCCTGAATAATTCTATGAGAAATATTACGAGTCGCTTCTGTATAACCAGGTTTGAATTCCTTTTGAAGTTCTGTAATATCTAAATGATAATTACCTTCAATAGCATTTTTATATTCTTTATATTCTTCTGGATACTTTTCAGCATATTCTTCAACAGTCTTTAACCATTTCTTATATACTCTTGTACCACGGTCTTTTACGTTCTTCTTAAAATCATCATAAACTTCTTCAGGAACATAGAAAGGATCATGGTCAAATCCATAAGATAACTTAGCATTCTTACCGTCTTCTTCACCTAGAGGTGCACCATGAACTTTATTAGTTCCCTGGTTGCAAGAACCATAACCAATAACAGTCTTCATGATGATAATAGATGGTTTGAATAACTCTTTCTTAGCACGCTTTAATGCACGGTTGATGGCCTGAATGTCATTACCATCAGCCACTTCGATAACCTGCCAATTCATTGCTTCATATCTCTTCTTTACATTTTCACTGAATGAATATGAAAGAGGACCATCAAGTGTTACTTCATTGGCATCATAGATAACAATTAACTTACCTAATGAAAGATGACCAGCAAGAGATGATGCTTCATAAGTCACACCTTCCTGCATATCACCATCACCACATAATACATATGTGTAATGGTCAACAATTGAACAATCTTCCTTGTTGTACTTTTCGGCAAGGAACTTTTCAGCAATTGCCATACCTGTGGCTGTAGGAACACCCTGACCTAAAGGTCCTGAAGATGCATCTACACCATCTGTGATAGTGATTTCTGGATGTCCAGGTGTTTTTGACTGCCACTGTCTGAACTGTTTTAAATCATCAAGACTTAAATCATAACCAGAAAGATGTAATAAAGCATAAAGTAAAGAACTAGCATGACCACTTGCAAGAACAAAGCGATCCCTATTTTGCCAACTAGACAAAGAGGGATTTATGTTCATCACCTTAGTAAACAATGTGTATAAAGCAGGTGCGCCATCTAGAACCATACCTGGATGACCAGAATTTGCCTTATTGATCATGTCAATACAAAGCGATCTTATTGTAGCGATCGATAAATTCGAATCCATTTCGAGTACCTCCTAATCACCATCATTATACATAATTTTATTGATGTGTAAACCATTTTTTGCGCAATAAAAAAGACAATCTTTTCACAAAGACTGTCTAGTTTACTTTTTTATGCATTCTTGCTTTAGCAGGAGTGACATCGTTACCATTTGCATCAACAACTTTGATACTCTGAAGCTGCTGTTCAAAGCCTCTTCTAAATTCTTTTAGGTATTTCTGTCTAAGCTTCTGCTGACGAACCTGTTCTTCAGGTGTAAGACCTACTGTCTTCTTTTTATGAGCAAGTGCATTAATTTCATTGATAAGTTTCTGATCAATAGCCATAACGACCTCCTGTATAATTTAAACAAACGAAAAGACCTAAGAGGCGTTGATTATCCCTGTTAAATACAGGTGGGCACCTTGTGAAAAACTTTAGGATCCCTACTCGTAGCAGGTCTTCAACACCGTCTTTCTAACAATCAGGTTCCCTTATCAAAAATGTAGGAAATCCATATACTCTCAGGTCACCACCATTATAGCATAAGCACCTTTTTAGTCAACATCTAGGCGTTATCCTTAAGTGGTCTGACAATAAAATTAGATGTTAAATCCTTACAAAATAGGGGTAAAATATTTTTAATATCATCGATAGTAAGAGCCTGATAGGCCTCAAACAGATCAAATAAATTAATACCTTCTAAATAGTACTGGCTAAATAATGAAGCAATTGTTTCAACAGAATTGAAGAAGCCAATAAGAGTGCCAATATTATTTCTTTTCATTCTATTGAATGCTTCTTCATCCAGTGTCATATGAGGAATATCTTCAATAAGTTTATGTATATAAGATAGAAGTTCCTCAGGTTTAGGACTATCTCCTGCAAAAATAATATGAGAGAAATCACGTTCCTGTGAGAAGTTAGTGAAGAAAGAATCATTGATGAGTCCCTTCTTAGTCCATTCATCTCTTAAATCACTGCTCTTAGAGAATAACATATCCATGAAAATATAGAATGAAAGTTGTCTTTTGAGTTTTTCTTCAGGTGATTCAGGCACATTGTTGACTTTTATTGCAACATTGACCTTAGTCATAGTAACATCCATCTCATTTTCTTCATAAGCTTTAAAGATGGTTTCTGGTTCATTATGATCTCCTCTTACAATTGGTGGCATATCATTGAAATCTTTCTTTGCCTGATTATCTCTAACAATAGACATTAAGTGTTCTGGATCAAAGTTTCCTGACACAAATAACATCATATTAGATGGATGATAGAATGTATGATAGCACTTTTGTAAGATGTCATAATCAATTTCTGCCACTGTTTCAACAGTACCTGCAATATCAATTCTAACAGGATGATTATGATAAAGGTTGCTGATGGCACCAAAATAACCACGCCAGTCAGGATCATCATTATACATGCCTATTTCCTGATTAATGATGCCCTTTTCTTTTTCAATACTTTCAGGTGTAACATTGAGTTCCTGCACGAAATCTAATAATAATTCAGTACATTCATCAACATTCGCAGCTGTATTGAACAAATAAGCAGTACGGCTATGAGAAGTGAAGGCGTTACTGCTCGCACCAAGTGCAGCAAACTTTTCTGAGGCATCTCCATCTTCCATATCAAACATCTTATGTTCTAGAAAATGAGCGACACCATCAGGTACTGTGATTAAATCTGTTTCTCCTAGAGGAATGAAACTACGGTCAATAGAACCAAAACGTGTTGAAAACAAACCATATGTCTTAGTAAAGCCATCTTTTGGCATCAAATAGACATTAAGTCCATTGCTCATCTTTTCATGATAGAGTGTTTCTTTAATTGTTGGATAATAAGTTTTCTTCATAGAACTCCTTTCCAGTTAAGAAATAGATGGTATCTAATTCTATACTTTGAGCACATTTGATGACATCTTCTTTTGTGACATTTTTAATTGCATTCTGTTTGTCTTCAATTGAATCCTGACTATTAATAATATCTCTTCTCCAGTTGAATGAGATAATGGCATCAGGATCATCATCTACTTTAGATAATGCATTGATAAGCATAGTCTTTACCATTGATAATTCTTCATCAGTGATATGCCCATCCTGTAAGTCTTTTATCTGTTTTCCAATTAACTCTTTAGTCTTATCATAATTATTCATATCAATACCTGCGGCAATGGTCATAATACCATTCATTGGATCATAACTTGAATGAATAAAGTAACATAAGCTGTTCTTTTCTCTGACTACCTGGAATAGTCTAGATTGAGAATAACCTCCTAATAAATTAGAAAATACGCTCATTGCAGCTGTATTTTCACTTAAGGTACAGCAGTTTGCCTTATAACCCATAACGAGCTTAGACTGAACGATATCCTGTTTTTCAATAATATCTAAAAGATGTTTACGATCATTTTGATACATATAGGCGCTAGGATAAGGATTATGTTTCACTTCTGGGAATTGTAGCTTTTCTTTGAAGATAGAAATAATACTTTCATCTATATCCCCTACTACATAAACATGCTTATCATCATTTTGAATCATATCTTTATATGTTTCTACAAGAGTATAAGCATTGATGTTTTCCATATCCTCTATATAGCCTGTAGAACGTAATCCTAGCACATTTCCTCTGCCCATATAATCTACCATACGATCAAAGGCATAGCCCATCTTATCGTCCATATCAGCCATAATACGATATGTGATTTCCTGTTTCTTGAGTTCAGTCATTTCTTCATCAAAATGGCCATCTACAATATAAGGATGATTTACTAATTCATTTAATAAATCTACCTGTTTAATGAGTAGATTTTCATTGATAGGGAGGAATTCCTGATTAACACATGTATTCTTAAAAGTAATAATATGACCTTTACCTGCTGAAGAAATATTAGCAGAAAGATTTGCACCATATAAATCTTCTAGTGTTCTAGATAAGTCCTTTTGTGTTGGATGCTTCATAGTTCCAGTGATCATTAAAAATCCTAGAACACTTCTACTTGTGACTGTTTCTCTTGTAAAACGTCCTTTAAAACGAACAGAGATTGTAATATCTTTAAATTTCTTAGATGAAATCAAGTGAAGTTGATATCCATTCATTTGATAGATCTTGTTCATTGTATACCTCTTTTCTTTCTCTATTCATTATAACTTTTTTGTATAGTAGTGCAAGAAAAAAGGACTCCCTAAGGAGTCCGACTCTATTAACGTTTAGATTTATCGTAAGGTACACCATCTGCACGAGGCGCAGCTGAGTTCTTAGATGTGAATGCTAATAGAATTAAAGTGGCAACATATGGAATTAATTTATATGTTGTATCAGGTAAAGACATTTTAGCAAGTAATGGAACTGAGTTATATGTATAAGACAATGTCTTCATGAAACCAAAGAAGAATGCTGCACCAGCAATTCTTAATGGTGCCCAGTTACCAAAGATCAATACGGCTAAGGCTAAGAAACCATAACCAGCAACAGTACAGGTGAATTCTGTAGAGATAGGTAGAATATAAATAAGTCCACCCATACCAGCTAAGAAACCAGAAATACCTACACCTAGATATCTGATCTTATAAACACTGATCCCTGCAGCATCTGCTGCCTGAGGGTTTTCACCACAAGAACGGATTCTTAAACCAGTCTTAGTTTTCATAAGGAAATACCAAGAAATGATAAGAATCGCAATGCCTAGGAATGTAGTAAAGTAGCAGTTCTTGAAGAATAAATCACCAAGTACTGGAATACTACTTAAACCAGGCACTTCAGAAATTCTGAATTCATTAGTGAATGAAACGTTCTGCATACCATCCTGTACAGTTTTTGCGATGAAGATACCAAGTGCTGGAGCAAGCATATTTAATGCAGTACCAGAAATAGTCTGGTCAGCACTTAAATGAATGGCTGCAAAGGCATGAAGCATACTAAATAGTATACCGACAATGCCAGAAATAAGTAAACCTGTTAATAATAGTGGCAGACCATGAAGAATATCATTAGACTGCATATAATTTAAATAGAATACACCAGCAAAACCACCAATGATCATAATACCTTCAAGGGCTAAGTTAACAACACCACTTCGTTCAGAGAACATACCACCCAAAGCAACAATCATTAATGGAATGGCAAATAGTAAAGTCTGAGCAAAAAGGAAATAAACTAAACTCATTCTGTTTTACCTCCTTCATTCTGCATTTCTGCTTTTCTCTTTTTATTTCTTTGATAACGTTCTAATAAGGCTTTAATGAATAGTGTGAATGAAGCAAAGTAGATAATAACAGCAACGATAATATCAATAACTTCAATCGCAATATTAAGTGCCTGCATGTAGTTACCACCAACATTCATATAACCGATGAATAAGGCAGCAAAGATACAGCCAATTGGATTAGAGAAGCCAAGTAAGGCAACTGGGATACCGTTCCAGCCTTCGTTTGGTAATGTTTCTGTGATTGGTAATGTTTTACCAGTACCACATAAGTATGTTAAGGCTCCTCCTACTCCAGCAAAGAATCCTGAAATCATAAGGGCTAAAACGATACATTTCTTTTCGTTCATACCTGCATATCTTGCTGCATCTTTATTGAAACCACATGCTTTTAGTTCATAACCAAAAGTAGTTTTATTCATGATAAACCAAGCAAGTACACAAAGTAAGATTGCAATGATAATACCAAGGTTAACACGATCACCAAAGATCTGATTTAAGCCAAATCCAGGAATACTACGTGCTTTAGATACAGCATAACTTTCTGCACCAGTAGAGTTGTAGATAGTGGCTTTAATGCCTTGGATAACAAGTAACATACCAATATAGTTACACATGATACCAGAAATAACAACGTTTACATTACGAGTTGCTTTTAAGATACCAGGAATAAGTGCCCATAAAGCACCAGCAATACCTGCACCTAAAATAGCAAAAATCCATACTAAGTTATCTGGAATAAAAGTAGCTCTTAATGCGATAAATACAGCAGTGAAGCTTCCTACTAAATACTGACCAGGAACACCGATATTGAATTCACCACATTTATAAGCAAATGAAACAGATAGACCTGTCATCATGATTGGTACAGCTAAATAAATAACCTGTCCAATACTAGATAACCCTTCTCTAAAGCCACCTGTTAATAAAATAGATAATCCCTGTAATGCATCACTAGGATTAGCAATTAAGATAATGATAAAACCAACGACTAGCCCCATTAAAATTGCGATTAAAGAAGACACAATTGATTTGAAGCTGGCACGTTCCATTAAAGCGGGTTTATTACTTTTCATAACCTTCTCCTCTCTTAGAACCTGCCATATAAAGTCCTAATTCCTGAATAGTAGTCTCTTTTGGATTTAGATCCGCAACGATTTCCCCTTCATACATCACTAAAATACGATCTGATAAGTTCATAACTTCATCAAGTTCAAGTGACACAAGTAATACTGCTTTATTGTTGTCTCTTGTCTTAACAATCTGCTTATGAATAAATTCAATAGCCCCAACATCTAGACCACGTGTAGGCTGTACAGCGATAAGTAAGTCATCATTCTGTTCTACTTCTCTCGCAATAATGGCCTTCTGCTGGTTACCACCGGACATACCACGTACAATAGAATTTCTACCTTCGCCTGAACGTACATCATATTCTTCAATAAGATGATCAGCATAAGTATTCATTGCATCAAAATTAATAATGCCATGATTCTGGAAGTCTTTCTTATAATATGATTTTAAAATCAAGTTTTCACCAAGAGTATAATCAAGAACTAACCCATGTTTATGACGGTCTTCTGGGATATGAGATAAACCATGATCATTACGATAACGAATACTCTTATGTGTAATTTCTTCATCATTTAAGTAAACATGACCCATATTAGGCTGTTCAAGTCCAGTTAAGTTATAAATCAATTCACTCTGACCATTACCATCAATACCAGCAATACAAACAATTTCCCCTTTTCTTACTTCAAATGAAACATCATTTAAAAGAAGTTTATCTGAAGTCTTAGGCTGATAGCTTAAATGGTCAACCTTTAATACAACATCAGATGGTTCATGTTCATCTTTAGTGACTGTCAAGTTTACCTTATGACCAACCATCATTTCTGATAACTGTTCTTTAGTCACATCAGCTACATTGACTGTACCAACATAACGTCCCTTACGAATGATTGTACAGCGATCCGCTACTGCTTTGATTTCATTTAACTTATGAGTGATGAAAATGATGGATTTACCTTCCTTAATAAGTTCCTTCATGATTTTCATTAACTCATCAATTTCCTGTGGAGTGAGTACTGCTGTAGGTTCATCAAAAATCAAGATATCATTATTTCTATATAACATCTTTAAGATTTCTACACGCTGCTGCATACCAACAGTAATATCTTCAATCTTTGCATCTGGATCAATGTTTAAATGATACTTTTCAGATAAGCCCATCACCTTCTTACGCGCATTATCTGTCTTGAGCTTACCAAATAACCCCTTTTCTTCAACCCCTAAAATAATGTTTTCCAAAACAGTGAAATTATGAACAAGTTTAAAATGCTGATGCACCATACCAATGTTATATTTATTGGCATCATTTGGGTCATTGATTTTAACGCTTTGTCCATTAATCTTTATTTCACCCATATCAGGCTGATAAAGACCAAATAAAATACTCATCAAAGTAGATTTACCAGCACCATTCTCACCTAATAAAGCATGAATTTCGCCTTTTTTTACTTGAAGAGTAATATCGTCGTTAGCTTTAATACCAGGGAATTCTTTTGTGATATTAAGCATTTCAATAGCATATTCCAATATTCTCACCTCTGACCATATTATACTATAAATTGTTCACTTTAAAAATAACTAAATGTATTTTTGAATATAAAGAAACATATACAAAATAATAAATTTGATAAGAGCTTGGAATGATATTAATGTTTATATGTGTAAAATTATTAATATGATAGGATTTGGTAAGAGAGGGTATGACTAAAATAAAAAAGTGAAACAGGGTATTAAAAGACACTACCACAATCGTTCAGATTTTATCGCTCATTGTTTTGATTCTTAGTGCTTTAAAATTAATTTTTTAAATGAATCAATAAGGGCAACTTTGATTAATAAGCAATGTGAAAACAGTTGGTGCAAGTTATAAAACTGAGTTTGTAAATGAGTTTAGATAAGCATGTGAAAATCTATGGAAGCCGTTATTGAAAAAGCAAATAATGATTAGAGCATATAAGCTTTGGTCCTTATTTTTTTGGGTGTATGCTAAAAATTATTCTTTTATAATATGAGAAATCTATCTTTTTTGCCTATCTGTTATCTTTCTTAATCAAAAAAAGTGGCTATTTAAGCCACTTTTACAGATTCTATTTAGTTTTCATAAGATACTGTTACGTTAGTTAAAGCATCCTTTAATACTTTTGTATTAGGATCACCCTTTGCATTTTCATCAACATCTGAGTAAGTAATAATCTTTACTTTGCCATCTTTAACTTCTTTGAATACTTTTTCGTAATCTTTCTTTGTGAATTTCTTTAATCTTGAGAAATCAGTTGAAAGACCAATGTAGTCGCCTTCTGCACCTAATACATGAGCGCCACCTTCAAACTTGTTATTGAAAGCATTTGTGATTTCATCTAATACAGTCTGTTTAACGCCCTTCATAGCTGAAGTAATAACTGTTTTTGAATCATCTTTCTGGTCACTATCTACACCGATAGACTTTTTGTTTGTATCTTCTGCAGCAGCGAAGATAGAGTTACAAATCTGTCCACCACAAGCAAAGATTACATCAGTACCACCATTGTACCATCCAGTAGCTTTAGTCTTAATTTCTGGTGATTCATTGAATGTACCTGTGTAAGTATATTTTGCAGAAACTTTAATATTTAATTCTTTTGCAGCGTCGTTAGCACCCTGTAAATAACCATAACCATAGTTAATTACTGCAGGAAGTGCCATACCACCCATGAAGCCAATCTTTGTGTAGCCTTCTTTTACAGCAGCATAACCAGCTAAATAACCTGGCTGCTGTTCTTTATAAGTTGCACTGTAAACATTATCTGCAACATCTACAGCGTTATCTTTTTCATCAGTAGGTGTGAAGTCGATCGCAACGAACTTAACACCCTTGTATTTTTCTTGATTCTGGATTGTACCTAATGCAGCAGCAAATTTGAAACCTGGTAAAACAACGACTTTTGCACCATTATCAACAGCGTTCTTGATCTGATCCTTATAACCAGCAGTATCGAATGAAGCAGGTTTATAATATTTATAACCCTTATCATTTTTTGTTCCATACTCTTTTACTGCTTCCCATGCTGACTGGTTGAACGACTTATCGTTAATTCCTCCTGAGTCAGTAATCAAAGCGATTTCTGGTTTTTTTGTGTCCTTTTTAGAACTAGAACCGCAGCCAACGAGTACCATTGAAAGTACTACAGCAGATGCCATAAGCTTTTTCATATTATTCAATTCCTCCTTTTGATATATATTAATTTTAACACTTTATTGCTACTTTATAAAGTGTTAACGCTTAATTAATCAAAAAAAGAAGATATCTTAAATATCTTCTTCACTATAACCTCGAATATAAACTTCTCTTGGTTTAGAACCTATCTGTGGGCCAATTACACCATTTTGTTCTAATTGATCCATGATACGAGCTGCTTTATTGTAGCCAATTCTGAATCTTCTTTGTAATAAAGAAGTACTTGCACGTTGTTCCTTAATGACGAATTCACGGCATTCTTCATATTCTTCTTCTGTATCATCTAAAGAATCATTGACTGAAGAGCCACCGTTGGATACTTCTTTCGCATTGACATAATTATCATCATAATTTGCATCCATCTGTTTAGAAACAAACTCTACAACACGACTTACTTCTTCATCTGCCACAAATGCACCCTGTACACGCACTGGTGAGCTAGAACCCATTGGACTAAAGAGCATATCTCCTTTTCCAAGTAGTTTTTCAGCCCCTGTTGCATCTAATATTGTACGTGAGTCAACACTTGAAGATACTGCAAAGGCAATACGTGATGGAATATTAGCTTTGATAACACCAGTAATAATATCAGTAGATGGTCTTTGTGTTGCGACAATGAGATGAATACCTGCAGCACGAGCCATCTGTGAAATACGCATAATACAGTCTTCTACTGTTTTAGAAGCGACCATCATTAAATCAGCAACTTCATCTAAGATAACAACATGATAAGGCATGATTTCTTTTTTATCTTCATCATTAGCCTTTTCATTGAACGTTCTTGCATAAATATTATAGGATTCCATATTACGCTGTCCATTATCAGCAAAGACTTCATAACGTCTTTCCATTTCTGCAACAACCTGCTGTAATACACCTGCTGCTTTTTTAGGATTAGTGACAACAGGAGATAATAAATGAGGTACGCCATTATAGTTAGATAATTCAACCTTCTTAGGGTCAACCAGAATAAGTCTTACCTCATCTGGTGTTGCTTTCATAAGAATAGAAGTAATAATAGAGTTCACACAGACTGATTTACCTGAACCAGTCGCCCCTGCAATAAGTAAATGAGGCATCTTATTGAGTTCTGCGACAATCAGGTTACCAGATACATCTTTACCTAGTGGAACAGCTAACTTGTTATCCCATGTATGATCACGCATAGAAAGCTGATAAACTTCATTAAATGGGACCATAGCGGCTGTCTTATTAGGTACTTCAATACCAACATAAGGTTTACCTGGAATAGGTGCTTCAATTCTAATTTCTTTGGCAGCTAATGCAAGCTGAATATCATCCTGCAACTGCAAGATACGATTAACTCGTGTACCTGCTTCTAGCTTAATTTCAAATTTAGTAACTGTAGGTCCAATATAGAGATGGACTACATTCGCATTGACACCAAATTCTTCAAACATGTTTTCAAGAATCTTTCCTGTACTTTTAGCATGTTTGGCTTCTTCTGATAAGTTACCTGTATTACGAATAGGATTTAATAAATCAAATGAAGGAAGCTGATAAACACCATCCTTGTATTCCATCTTTTTAGGTTTCTTCTTTTCAATATCTAAACGCATACTCTTTTGATTAAAAGTAAGATCTATATCAGGTTCCTTTAAAGGTTCTTTCTCTTCAAATACTTTATCAGGGAAGAATCCCTTTTCTTTTTGCTTAGGTGCAAAGAAATCCTTTACTTTAGATGTTTCTTTCTTGTTTTCAAATACTTCTACTGCATCCTGTGCTTCTTTTTCATTCTGCTTGATCTTATATTGATGAATATACTTACTAGAGAATAATGCAAGACCGGCTAGTAGTAAAATAATACCAAAAATAAGAGTTCCAATAGGAGAAAATAAAGCACTTAGTGGTGCATATAATAATGAACCTATTAAACCACCACTTGTTACACCATCATGCTTTATATAGTTATTCATACTACCTGTAGAATGCATATTACCTGCATACGTACAAATAAGTAAGATACCAATAATCATCATAACAAGCCCTATAGCTTGTGGTCCTTTCCATTGAGGTGCTTCTCCCTTTATTACAAAATAAGCAGATATAATAGAGAGTATAATAAGAATTGGATAAATCATCATACTACCAAAAATATAAACCATGAGTGTATGGAAGAATCCCCCTACTATTCCTAATTGGCATATACTAATAAAGAATATAAACAATAAGAATAAGGCGATGAGTCTTACTTTGATCTTGTTAGATTTAGGTTCTTCTTGTTTTTTTGGCTGTTTGGATACAGGTGCTTTTTTAGGTTTCTTTGTTTTCTTTTCAGCCATGTTTTCACTTCCTTTCGTAGTTTTAAAAAGCAGGAATAAATCCTGCTTATATTTCTACTACAACACCAATGAATACAGGTTTCTTACCTGTTTCTTTCATAATATAACGCATAGATAATTCTTTCATCTCATTACGTATATCTTGAACATCCATTTGAGGATCATCCTTTAACTTAGAAACAACACCCTCACAGATATTAATAATTTCTTTAATGACATAACCAGAATCTTTTAAATAAACAAATCCACGTGTCTGACAGTCTGTCTGGGCAATGATTTCTTTAGTACGTGAATCAATAGTGACACCTACTACTACAATTCCGTCATTAGATAACTGGATACGGTCATCAATAACCTTTTCTCCAACATCACCTACACCAATACCATCAATCATGACATCTTCGATTTCAATGACTTCACGATTTTCATCTAACTGTCCATTTTCAAAAGCACACTTTTCACCATTATCTAATATTACGATATGATCATTATCAATGCCCATTTCATTAGCAATATGTGCATTAGCTACAAAACGACGATATTCACCTTTGATTGGAACATAGTACTTAGGATTAAATAACTGAATAAATACTTTGATATCTTCGATAGAAGCATGCATTGATGGTAATTCTTTATTTTTAAGAATATGAACATCAGCAGGAGTTCTAAATAAATCATTCTGTGCTTTATTCGCAATTTTTTCAGTACCTGGAAGTACTGGAGAAGCAACAATAAATGTATCCCCTTCTCTGATTTTTAATAGTTCATCTCCACCATCTAAAATATCACAAATATCATTATAGATTGTATTAGGTGCACCACTTAATAAAATAACATAGTTAGAATCCTTTGCTGGAATACCTACATTTTCTTTCTTACCTAGATATTTACTTGGCACAGTAATAACTGGTTCACGTGTTGTCTTTTCTAAACGAATAATGCTATTTGTCTGATCATACTTATCACGACCATAGAAGACAATCTGACGATGATATTTCTTAGTAAGTTCTACAATTTCTTTTGTTCTAAAGACGTTCTGGGCATAAGAAGAAATAATAATTCTACCAGATGCATCTTCAAACATAGATTCAATCTTATTTGTAAGCTTATGATTTGGAGAAGTATAACCAGGATTACTTGCACCTGATGATTCAACCATTAAGGCAAGAACGCCCTTCTTCCCAATTTCCATCATCTTCTGGATATTACATCTAAATCCTTCAGGAGAACCAAAGTCAATAATGAACTCTCCACCATATACAACATATCCATCAGGAGTCCAGATGGCTACACCAACACTTCCAGGAATAGAATGTGTTTCAGGGAAGAATTCTACTGGAATACCAGCAATCTTAATAGATTCATCACGTTTTACACGAATGAGTTCCATATGAAGATTTTTTTTCTGATGTCTTTGATAATGATCAATCATCATTTCAATGAGGTCTGCAGTTAAATTAGGCGCATATACAGGAACACCCTGAATAGCATTTAATAAATAAGGTAATGCCGCCATAACATCATTATGTCCATGAGTGATAATGATGGCGACAATATCCTTCTTTCTTTCAATTAAATAATCAAAACTTGGAATGATGATATCAACACCAAGCTTATCTAAATCCGGAAAACGATAACCTGCATCAATGATGAAAATCTTTCCGTTTACTTCTATACTGTACATACTCTTGCCTACTTCGGCTTGTCCACCTAGAGGCATGATTTTAACATTATTGTGTTTCATAATACTCCTTTCAATATGTTCAACCTATCACATTTAATATATTTTAGCATATCTTTCTATTCTTCTCAAATAGAAGCGGTTATAATGAAGCAGGAGGTTTTTATGGTACATATCATTTTTCTTACAATACTGGCATATTTTGCTTCAAGACTCAGTTTAATACATAATAATTTATCTGGAGTCATGAGCATGCCACAATATCATTATCCAATGCAGTGCTTCTTCTTTGTGTTTTTAATCTATTACTGGTATCAGTTATACCAAATCACAAAACGTAAAGCACTTGTCCATATATCAGGTCTATGTCTTCTTATAAGTCTTTTTATGCCTTTTAAAAGATCAAGTCATGACTTCTTTTCAGAATGTCATACTTATATAGGTTTTATTGGAATTGTATTCATAGTCATTACTCTTGCAATGTTTCTCTATGATTTACATCAAACTCATACTTACTTAGCCTATAAGCTCCTGCAGTTATTGATATCATTATGTCTTATGTTAACGACTGTATTATACTTTCTTGCAGATATTACAGGCTTGTTTGAATGGCTATGCTTTCTATCCTTTATCATTTTCCTAGAAACTTATAAACATTCTATCTCGCATTATCTTTAAGATAAGCAGTACTTGGATGTTTTTCATCATAATAGACAGTGACTTCCTGTCCTACTCTTAAAGTACCTAATACAGGTACTTTTCTTTTAGATTTAAATAATAATAATTGTCTTGCTGGCTTTAATACAGCTTCTTCTTTAAATGAATAAACGTGATGATCAACTATATACTTTACAGTCAATGTAATCACCTGACCAGTATTCACTATATTAATAATTGAACCTGTTGTTTCTGTCATACAAATCACCCTGCTTTCGTTGGTATTATAGCACGATTTGAGTCATTCTTATTACTATAAGATACATTTTTTAATAAGGGATTTTCAGTTACTTCAAACATCTTCTTAATAATATCCTCCTGGATATTACATTCATCAATCATTTCTGTATTCTTGATAAGTATTGCAGCACTTTTAGTAGGAATAGTTACAAGCTGGGCAAGTTCTTTTTGAGTCACCCTACGCTTGCTTGTAAGACATAGATAAAGTCCTAAGACAAGAGAATTAGGATTATCAAGACATTCTGATAAAACAGTATGTGCCAGTAAATCTTCTTTATGTCCACAATGAGCACAGATGAAACATCTATTTTCCTCATCATAAATATAATGAGAACTACCACATTCTTCACAAGCAAATCCTTGAGGCCATTTGATATTATAGAAGAAACGGATTCCTGCAAGAGAATCATTCATATAGATATTCATTAAACGATATAAAGAGTAATTATTTTTATTCATATTTATCACCAAAACCTTTCTACATCTATGATTATAAAGGATTTAGAAATATGATGCGTTGAAGTATTTGCTCATAATGCCTATTTATAGGCGTTTTAAATATTTTTTTTTAATATAAAAAAACCTCGGATTAACCGAGGTGATTTTCAGATGGCGTCCACGAGGGGATTCGAACCCATGACCGCACGCTTAGAAGGCGTGTGCTCTATCCAGCTGAGCTACGTAGACATCTCTCTTGACTGCTCATGTATAATAACATGCCAAGAGATGTATTGCAAGTGCTTTTTTACATAAAAACACGCATTATTTACACAAAAATATGAAAAAATGTGTATTGTTCAATATAATTTAAATATCACAAATTATGAAACTCAGGAATCATTTTATTATATGTACAATACTGTTTAAACCCTAATGCTTTTAACTGCTTTTTAGTATCTTCTATATAGGCACCTAAATGATCTTCCTGATGACTATCACTCCCTATTGTGATAATAGTACCACCAAGTTCTAAATAAAGTTTAAGTATATTTTTAGAAGGCATTAAATCATCTAGTTTATAGCGTACTGATGATGTATTGATTTCAATTCCCTTGCCATCTTTGATGACGATTTTTAGAATGTCAGTAATGATATCCTTATGCTTATTAAAGCTATCATAGCCATCATGATCATCATAACGCTTCATGAGATCCATATGACCTAGAACACTATAATTTTTATAGTTCTTTACTACATCATACAATTCCTGGTAGTATCGTGTATAATATTCTTCTTCAGTTCTCCCTTTTTGATAATCTCCTGTCCAGAGTTCTAAATCATCTACCTGATGAATAGAAAGGATAATAAAATCAAAGGGATAAGCTTTAAATAATGCTTCATATTGGTTAATTGTATGTACCTGGATACCAAATTCTAAACCTAGCTTTAGTGTAATTTGATCTTTATACTTTTCTTTTACATACAGATATTCTTCATAATACTTAGGATAATCAACATTGGTTATGGGTTGTCCATTGAGATATACAGGACCAAGAGGATCATCCACATCTCTTTTAATGCCATCCTTTACAACTTCTTCCATTTCATAAACAGAATCATCACTATAGATAGTATGTACATGATAATCACCTGACTACTCCCACGGGCAAGCCCGTGGGGATCTGATTGCCAAGTGTAGCTTGTAATCGTACATCATTTTCAGACTTTGGAGTTACAAGTGTAAATCTATTTGAATCAGAACTTTCATTACCAAGCAGTCCAGCGACCACATTAACGGTAAATTTCTACTTTCGTAAGGAAGTATAGTCAATCTCCCTGAATATGTTTTACGCTATCTTAATTCCGCTATTTAATACCTTGATCTCGTTAACCTTAATCCATTCGATTAAAGCTTTTTCTTTGCTGTAACACTTATAAAATTCAGAAATACATTTGTTTTTATCTATATCTTTGGTTCTGTAATCATAACAGTATAATAGGAATGATGAATACCAGTCTCTTTGTACCTCTGTACCATCTTGCAGCTTATACATTCGGTCAGATAGTTTCTTTTTAATATAGTCATCAACAGTATGATCATATTGACTTGCTCTGTAATCATTAGATACTTCAATATATATACCACCTGATACCTTGAATTTCTGTTCTACAGCAGCTTGAAACCCAGAAGGACATCTGTTCTTTATGGATTTGCCAAAACGTTTTTTCCTATTAAACTTGCCTTTACTATTGACCATAGTTTCTTTGGCTCGTCTCATAAGCCTGCCTGCATTTTTGGGTTCTGTGATAAATACATCTCCAAGACTTCTTAAATGGTTAGCGTCTTCATTTATTGCAAGCTGTCTGTTTATGGCATTGATGCGACATAGTTCAGAGTGTTTTGATTTCAGCTTTCTATAATGATTGGAATATTTCCAAGTCTTACGGCCTTTTTTAACAGTACCATCATCATTATAATTCTGAGGATTAGTTGCACGTCTTGACCTGTCCATAGCACGGTGAAGCAGACGTTCTTTTCTCTCAGAAGTCTGAATACTGCTGCCACGCTCTGAAAGGTTTTTTAGACCGACTTCCGTATCAGATGTATAAGCAACAGTCTGTGTACCAATATCAGCACCTATAATACCTTTGCCGAACTTATGTCTTCGGTTGCCATGCTTATCATACTTTTGCTTTGCTTTACCCTCAATAGTAAGATGCAGATATACTCTGTATTTACCTCTTATCATCCTGGGAACAAGCGTAGCATAGCAGGGTCTGTATGTATCTATGCAACAGCCATCTTTAATAAGAGTATTAGCAGCCCTGTCATCCAAAATCTCAGATTCGGCAAGATATGATAAAATGGCATCTACTTCATCCTGCTGGAATCTATCATTAACCTTTATTCCAAATATCATCCTGCCAAGTTTGAAATGAAGCTTATTATCTGTAACGGATATAGGTATACCACGGTTGATCTGCTTTGCACGAATACAAGGAAGTTCTCCATATTTTGAGAAATGTAAGATATTACCATTACCATATAAACATTTTTCCATGCCACGCCATATATCTTCGGCCTTAGTCAGAGCAAATACAGCGTCTACGCCATATTTCTTGCCTATTGGAATCATGGATGTTCTGCAGTATTCCCATGTAATATTATAAGCTTTCTGCATTTCATTAAGTTGTTTGGCATAAGTTTTTCGTTTATCCCTATCTTTAGTGTTACCATACAGAAATAATAATTTGCGGTATCTCTTTGTACGCATAAGCTGGTCATAATTCTTTCTCATAAGACCTACAAGTTCGTTACCTGCTTTTCTGATCTTATTCGAAAGCTTTACAACTTTTTGTATATCAGAAGAAGACATATCAGTTTCAGCAACCAAGATATGCCTGTCAGAAAGCTTATGAAATTGTTTAAGATGTCTTTTATGTTCTTTATCAGTCATCATTTTTCTGCTCCTTAATATCTTAATTACTGTAGATATAAAATACCGCATCCTGCAGAATTGTATTAATTGTGGAAATGCCTTGAATAGTTCAATAGCACTTATATCTTTAAAAGTCCCTACAACATCACAGAAAGCAGCAGTCTGTGGTACATCTACAAAGACATGTATATGGTCAGGCATTACAACAAGAGCCTTAATGTGATAATAGATTTTTCTGTAATATCTGTTTCAATATTTCCTCTACATTACCTTTTAATACCAGAAATATGAATTTAGAATACCTGATGATGTGATACTGTATCAGATATTTTCAATACGAAGCACTATGATATTGTTTCTCACTGTCTTGTTCACCTAATTGATATTTTCTTGAATTCCTCTACGCAGCAAGTCAAGAAATATGATACTCTCACCTTCCTCAACAGAATAGATACGTGCAGGGGTTTCAAGTTCTGTTTTCCATCCAGCAGGAATGGAAATATTTATTTGTACATTGTCACTTTTAGTTCGTGCCATTACTTTTTCCCACAACTTGAATGATATGCTGAATTATTAGGATTGCACAGTTCTGCATGGTTATTATTGTTCGCTATATGTGCAGCATTATTAGGATTTTTCTGATTACAGTGATAGTTGTTTTATTGTATGTGTGTTTATATCATAGTTACTTTTACTAATGATCTGTTGACTTTCTATACTTTAATATACATAGATTATATATCATTTTTCTAAGTATTTATCAAGTGAAATGTGGCTTTCATCCCACATGCAAGCGTGTGGGTTTTTCGCCACAAAATTTATAACATATTTGTTCACCTCATAGTTATCTTAACATGAAAAAAGGATGCGTGAACATCCTCTTATTAAGAAATTCTACCATCCTTCATCTCATAAACAGTTTCTGCAATATTCATTGTAGATGCTCTATGTGATACAAGAACAATTGTTTTTTGTTTTGAAGATTCTTTTAATGATTTCAAGATAATACCTTCATTGAGTGAATCTAAGTTAGATGTTGGTTCATCCATAAGAATCATTGGTGCATCATGTAGGAATGCACGCGCAATTCCAATTCTTTGTTTCTCTCCTCCAGATAGTGTATCACCTAATTCCCCTACTTCTGTATCATAATCTTTAGGTAAAGTCATGATAAAATCATGAATAGAAGCCTTTCTGCAAGCTTCCATGATTTCTTCATGAGTAGCATCTTTTTTCGCAATCGCAATATTATTTGCGATAGAGACATGGAAGAGATGAGTTTCCTGTGTGATATAGCTTTCCATATTACGTAAATGTTTTGTAGGAATATCTTTAATTTCTTCTTCATCTACAGTAATAGAGCCTTGATTCACGTCCCAGAAACGCATTAATAATTTTAGTATTGTAGATTTACCAGAACCACTCACACCATGTATTCCTGTAATCTTACCAGGTTCTAGTTTTAATGAATAATCATCTAGGATTGTTTCATCATCATATGAGAAAGTAACATGTTTAAGTGTAGCTCCTTTAAAGGAATCAGTAGTTTCTTTGTCCCCTTCTACTTCTTCTACAAGAGGATTTTCTTCAAGAAGTGAAAGAACACGTTCACCACTTGCTAAGGTTTGAGTGAGGTTATTAGAAAGACTTGATAAAGCGACTACGGGACCAAATGAACCCATCATCGATAAAGTACATGTAATAATACCTTCAAAACCTAATTCATGATTAAGATAAAGGAATAGCGTTAAGAAAAGCATACCAAATGAAGCTAAAAGAATAACTGTATTTGTGATAGAACGTTGAGCCCCTTCTCTATAGCTTAAGTATTCCTGCTGTTTTGCAAGCTGCTTAGAACGTTCAATGATTTCCTGTTTTCTTTCTTCACCATGATTATATTGGATTGTTTCATCTAATCCACGTAAGGAATCCAATACAAAACTGTTTAATTCACCAAAATTATTACGAAAAGTCATCCCTTCAGCACTTCCCAGTTTGCCATTAATAACCGGAATAATCACACCAACAATAATATAAGCAATAAGTGCAAGTAATCCAGCTAAATAATGATAATGTCCAATAAAGAGCACCATAAATAAAGAAGTGAGAAATGCGATACAGATAGGAGAAATAGTATGTGCATAGAATACTTCTAATAATTCTATATCTGTAGTAATAATAGAAATAAGATTTCCTTTATCACGAGATTCTAGCTTAGCGGGACAGAGCTTCTGTAATGCTTCAAAGACCTTATGACGAATAATGGCAAGTAATCTAAAGGCAATATAATGATTGCAGTATTGTTCGATATAATGCAGAATACCGCGTAATAAAGCAATCACAATCATTATAGTCAAGATTGTTTTAACAGGCATAAAGACAAGACGTGGATTTCTTATGCGAAAAAATAATTGTGGAATAAGTCCATGAGCAAGTACCTGTCCTGCAAGGATAGTCAGGAAGATTGCACATAAATAGCCAACAGTACCAAGAAGAATGGCAGCAATCATAAAAATAAGGAGTGGTTTAACTAAACCAATCAACTGACCCATAATTTGAATAGCACTTCTACGATTTGTTTTATTCATTATACAGTTCCTTCCTTTCCATAGTTTTCTAAAGCCATCTGTGCTTCATATAAATGTTTATAGGCACCATTCTGATTCATTAATTCAGTATGTGAACCATGTTCTTTGATTTGTCCATCTTGTAAGAAGTAGATATGATCACTCTTTACTACGTTGGCAAGTCTATGAGAAATAAGTAATACAGTTTTTGTTTTGGCTAATTCATGAATGACATTCATAATCAGTTCTTCACTTTCAATATCAATATTAGAAGCTGCTTCATCAAGGATATAGACAGATACATCTTTTTTAAGTAAAGCACGAGCAAGGGCTAATCTTTGACACTGACCACCCGACAAGTTAGATGCTTTTTCTAATAACTTTGTTTTTATACCATCCTGTGAGTTAAGAAATCCTAAAAGATTTACTTTTTCTAGTACTGCTTTCATTTCTTCTTTTGTAGCATGAGGATCAGCCATACGAAGATTCTCTTCTACAGTCCCTTTAAATAAATAGCTGTTATGTCTAATTAATAAAATATGCTTCATTAAATCTTCTTCATTGACATCCTTTAAGGGAGTACCACCAATTGTGATATCACCTGTATATCCTCTATTCTTTCCAGCAAGAATACCAGCTATAGTACTCTTACCACATCCTGATTCTCCAACTAATGAAATAAAAGAGTTTTTTGGTAATGTCATATCAATACCCTTTAATATTTCTCTATTTTCTTCATAAGAGAAATGAACATCCTTGAATAAGATATCTAGACTATGATCAGATAATACTTCTTTTCCAGAACTTATTTCCGGAATATCAAGAATCTTAAAGATTTTATCACTCGCTGCCATCCCATTCATTGCGATATGGAAGAAAGATCCAAGTAATCTTAATGGAAGGAAGAATTCACTGGCTAGAAGAATGATACAGAGAGTACCCTGCATATTAATATGTCCATGGAGATATTCTAATAAAGCAATGGTCATTCCAACTGCAGCACCACCATAAGCGACAATATCCATCACACTAATAGAATTGAGCTGCATAGTCAAAACCTTCATAGTGATCTTACGGAACTTTTCGGATTCTTGATCCATTTCTTCTGCTTTCATCTTATCTGCCTGATATATTTTAAGAGTTGTTAATCCTTGTAAGTTTTCTAAGAATGAATCTCCAAGTCCTGTATAAGTAGACCAATAGTTACTTAATAGTTTTTTCGCAAACTTCTGTACAGCTACTATAGACATAGGAATAAGTGGTACACAGATTAATAGTACGAGACTTGCTTTTAGATTTACCCGACTTAATATAATGAATAATGTGATTGGTGCAAGTAAGCTATAAAATAATTGAGGGAGATACTTGCTGAAATATGTTTCTAATTGTTCTACACCTTCTGTAGACACCTGTACTACTTCAGAAGAAGACACATATTCATTATAAGAGGCTCCGAGTTTAAGCATCTTATCATAAATCTTTTCTCTTAATATACGTTTTACATCCACACTTGCTAGGTATGATGTACGAGCACTCATACGTTCACATGTATAGCGAATCACTATGACTCCTAGTAATAATAAAAATGTAGATTTAAGATGACTTATAGTAAGCGTATTATTTAATACATAACCCAATAAGTCTGTAATAGTAAATACAGCAGTGATCTGTGCGAGTAATGAAATCCATTGCCAGAATACTGTATAAATAATATATTTTTTAGAGTGAGACAATAGTTTTATAAGTCTGGTTTTAATCATTTTAATATCCTTTCTTTTATAGTACATAGCATATGCCATAAAGCTGTTTTAGGGGCATAGATGATCATTCTAGGACCACTAAAACGCATGACCTGTCTGATTTTTTCTCTCATTTCAGGCCTATAACAATGCACTTTGCAATGTGCACAGAATGTCTTTTCTGCCATAAAAGGACATCTTTGACTACGTGCTTTTGCATAATTCACTAATTCCTTACATTCAGAACATAACTCTTTTGTATGATGATTCTTTATACAATAGATATGAATCATCTTTTCAATCGTTTCCTGTTCTTTAATTCTCTTTTTTTCTACTTTATTCATTGATTATTTCTTCTTTCTTTATCGTTTTTATTCGGAAAAAGAAATACAGAATATGGAAAATCCAGACAATTGCAATGCATATTCTTACTACAGGTACATTTTTCATACAGATGGACCCTACTAACATAATAGCTGTAACCATACCCATGATTTTACATTTAGTCATTAATGTCATAGATCTGTTTTGTACAAAACTATCTAAGTGCTTTTTGTAAAGGTTTGTGTGCGTAAACCAGTGGTGAAGCTTATCTGAACTTTTTGCAAAACAGAATACAGTTGCCATATAGAAAGGGACTGTAGGTAAAATAGGTAGTATAATTCCTAAAGTTCCAAGTATCAAAGATATAAATCCTAGTAGTATCCAAATAATTTTCATATTCATCTCCTTACTTAGTCTCAACTAATAATTGTTAGTCTTATCAAACTAATATTTATTATATGTGAGATGCTTTACTAAAGCAACACATATATTTATGGAAAAAAGTGCTTGCATTATGTAAAAAGTCATGGTATTATACATGAGCAGTAGAAAAACAAATGTCTACGTAGCTCAGCTGGATAGAGCACACGCCTTCTAAGCGTGCGGTCATGGGTTCGAATCCCCTCGTGGACGCCATCTAAAAATTACCTCGGTTGATCCGAGGTTTTTATTTTATATAGAAGTAAAAAGGTACCCAAGCGCTAAATTACGCCTGGGTACTTTTCATATTATTCTTTATTTTCTTTTCTTCTTAATAATGTATAGAAGAACATAGAAAGCATTGATAAAAGACTAAAGATTACGATTGGTGATGAATCACCTGTTTTTACAATAGTAGAAGTCTTGTCAGATTTTACTGTAGTATCATTCTTCTGTGTTGGAGTGACAGTAATGTTATCCTTCTTATCGGTAGGAGTAGTTGTGACATCGTCCTTCTTATCTGCAGGTGGAGTTGTATTGTCATCTTTATTGGTAGACGCTAAGACGATCTTAAATGTTTTAGTGATAGTACCAACATAATACTCGTCACTTAACTTAATAGTAACACTACCTTCCCCTACTCCTGTATTATCACCATAAGTGATTGTATATTCACTTGGATCAACAACGTTACCTTTACTATCTTTAACTACAACTTCTGGTTTGATTTGTTTACCAGTATAAGTCATTTCACTAGGCAAAGTAATTGTATCTTTTGTGACAATACCATATTTTGCATCAAATGCATCTAAATCAGCCTTTGCGTCATTATATTCATTAAGAGCTGCGTTATAGGCATTTAAAGCATCTTCATAATTCTTTGTCTTTTCATCATAGTCCTTTTGAGCATCAGCAAGCTTAGTTTCAATTGAACCAGCAGCATCTTTCGCACTTACATAAACTAATACAGTATCAATTAAGTTATCTAATACTTCATCATGATAAGGTGCATAATGATCACCAGTACCTGCTTTAATACCTTTCCAGTCAGCAGTAGCCCTTTGAGCTTTTGCAAGACTTTCATTTGCATTATCTAGCTTCTTAGTAGTATCAGCTACGACATCAGCTTGAGCTTTTTGGCCTTTAACAGCCTGATCATATTCAGCATGAACATTATCAAGATTGTTTTTAGCAGCATCTAATGCATCTTTTGCCTTATTGCATTCTTCTAACTGTTTATTATATGCATTAATTGCAGTATTTAACATATCAATATTGGCAGATAATGCATCTTTTTCAGCTTCTTTACTAGTAACTTCAGAGTTCAAAGTATTTAACTTAGCATTGTATGCATTGATATTCTGCTGGTTAGCGTTAATTTCTGACTCAAGTGCTTTAATCTTCTTATCATTTTCATCAATTAAAGCAGTGATACGATCAACATCAGCATTCGCATCTTTAAGAGCCTGTTCTAGTTCAGCTTTATCTTTAGTGGCATTTGCAAGTTCTTCTTTCTTTTGAGCTAATAATGCCTTTTCATCAGTGATTTGCTTAGATAAAGTATCTTTCTCCTTTTTATCAGCTTTTAACTGATCTTCTAGTTTAGTTAAAGCATCTTTTTGTGCGTTAAGTGTACTAGAAGTATTATCTAATTCAGCTTTTACTGAAGATTGTTTATTGACTAGATTATCATATGTGTTCTTAGCGTTGTTATAAGTCGTTTCTGCAGCTTTAAATTGTGCATTTACATTATCCTTATAATTATTGATTTCAGTCTGTTTTGTGCTGATTTTCTGCTTGTTATCATTGAGTGCATTTGTCGCCTTTTCAACTTCAGTTTTTGCAGCATCAACTTTATTCTGTTCAATTTGAACTCCATTAGCCTTCTTTAAAATCCAGGCATTTAGTGTCTTTTCAAAGTCATCTACTGTAAGACCTGTGATAGTAGTTTGTCCTTCTCCATTAAGGTTGTTTAATTTCAAACTATCTTTAAATACCTGCCCCCAAGTATACATACCTAAATCATGCTTTTGATTATTGTGACTGAATCCTGTTAAAGTATATTTTTTATCAACAATATTGAAATAATGTCCAGCCTTATCTGCGTTGTGTGTCTGTTCATATAAAATTTTCTCTTCAGTCCACCAACCATAAAATGGGTTGTTGCTTTGAATATTAAAAGAGTCTGGTTTTTTTCCTAGTTCATAGAGAGATTTAACATCTAAATTACCATTTTTATCTAGAAAATCTTCAGAATTGTTATCTTGACTACTCCAGTAGAGGTTTTCACCTACACGATATATTTGAGAATGACCTAAGGTCACTGATGAATACTGGTTTTGAATAGCTGATACACTCATAAGGTAATAAGAGACTTTAAGTGGTGCTACACCTTCATATGCTCTAATCTGGTTACACATCTTAATATAATTAAGTGCTTCCTTTAAATCAGATAAAGAAGCCATTGTCTTATCATAATTCTTGCTATCATAAATAGTCGCTGATCCTACTTTTATACCATCATACTTTTCTAATTCTGTATAAGCATAATAAGCATCTAAATTACCTGTGTTGTTGTAGATTTCTTTATAGAAGTTGACAACGTTGTTATCATATTTTGTATAAGCATTGGCTAATTCAGTTTCAGCTGCTTTTAACTTGCTGCTAGTAGCGTCCACTTGTGCTTGTAAGGCAGACAGCTGCTTCTGTAATTGATAGAGTTCAGACTTTAATTTTGCAAGTTCTGGTGTATCTACATTATTGTTGAGGTCATCTACTGCTTTTTTAGCTGCATCGTAGTTAGTTTTTGCAGTAACTAGATTTGTTTTTGCTTCATTAACCTGTGTAGTTAAAGCATCATACTGCTTAGTTAAGTCATCCTTTTTCTTTGTTGTCTCATTAACAGTTGTAGTCTGTGCTTCAATTGAAGTAGTTAAGCTGTTAATTTCCTGGTCTAAAGTAGATAACTGAGTTGTCTTATTATCGATATCCTTTTCAAGAGTATCAATGTCTTTCTGTAACTGAGTTACTTCTTCAGTTGTTGGCTGCTTATTGAGTGCATCTTTTAAAGAATTAAGCTTATCATTAAAAGTTTTTAACTGTGATTCTAGTTTTTGTTTTTCTGTATTTAACTGATTAAGAGTAGTCTTATTGTTTTCTAATGACTTCTTTTCTTCATTAAGTTTTGTAGTAACTGTTTCAATATCTTTATTTAAAGTAGTCAACTGATCATTTAAGCTGGCAAGGTCTTTTTCATATTGAGCCTTGTCCTCTTCAGCCTGTTTTAACTTATCTAAAGTATCCTTATTCTTATCAGCCAAATTATTATAATCAGCCTGTGCTTTGTAGTATTTGTCCTGTGCATCTTTTAATTGATTCTGCTTTTTTTCTACAGCTTTATCTAAAGCTTCTTTTTGCTGTTTCTGTGATGATAAAGTTTCCTGTAGCTGTAAAACGACCTGGGCTCTATCTTTTACTTCTTTCGCAAGAGTCTGATCAACCTGATTTTGTGAAGTAGTTGTTAAACCGCAAACTCTACCCATAATATAAACTAATAAAACCGCAAATTAAATTAATAAACAGGTGGAAAATGTGCCTTTTATGACGGCATAATCTTCCACCTGTTTTTGTGATCTGATTGTAGTATGATAATCATGTGAAATATTTAGAAAGGGAAAAGAAAAGAAACAGCCCGTTAAAGTATCCTACCCCTCTAACACTGTTCCTTTTCAATCGTCAGTTGATACTGATGATACAAGAAACATGATACAAGATTTTTCACTAAACATCAAGTCAGCCTTTAATTCTTTTGATTTCAAATTCTTTGATGAACCTGATTTTGATACTATTGAAAGAATTGAAACTTATTGTCTCAATAATCTCAACGCTTCTACA